>JBKJII010000204.1:0-4576 GCA_046598505.1 Caulobacter sp.
CTCGAAGAAGTCGGCGGTCATGCCGTCGGTGGAGGTCACCGCGCGCAGGGCCAGGACGTTCTCGTAGGTGCGGGCGTCGCCCATCACGCCGACGGTCTTCACCGGCAGCAGCACGGCGAAGGCCTGCCAGATCTTGTCGTAGAGGCCCGCCTTGCGGATCTCGTCGAGATAGATGGCGTCGGCCTGTTGCAGCACGGCGACCTTCTCGCGGGTGATCTCGCCGGGGATGCGGATGGCCAGGCCCGGCCCGGGGAACGGGTGGCGGCCGACGAAGTCGGGGTGCAGGCCCAGCTCCACGCCGAGCGCCCGGACCTCGTCCTTGAACAGCTCCCGCAGCGGCTCGACCAGCTTGAGCTTCATGTAGTCCGGCAGGCCGCCGACGTTGTGGTGGCTCTTGATGACAGCGGAGGGCCCTCCCCGCGCCGAAACGCTCTCGACCACGTCCGGATAGAGCGTGCCCTGGGCGAGGAATTCCGCGCCCTCGATCTTCGCGGACTCGGCGTCGAACACGTCAATGAACAGCTTGCCGATGGTCTTGCGCTTGGTCTCCGGGTCGCTGATGCCTTCGAGCGCATCGAGGAAAAGATCAGCAGCATCAACGTGGATCAGCGGAATGTTGTAGTGGTTTTTGAACAGCGAGACGACC
Source organism: Caulobacter sp. (assembly GCA_046598505.1). Classification (GTDB taxonomy): domain Bacteria; phylum Pseudomonadota; class Alphaproteobacteria; order Caulobacterales; family Caulobacteraceae; genus Caulobacter. Next base: position 647 of record JBKJII010000204.1, read on the forward strand.
TGCTCGCTCTCGCCCTTCCGCATCAGGCCGGTGTCGACGTAGACGCAGGTCAGCTGGTCCCCGATGGCTTCGTGGATCAGCACCGCCGCCACCGAGCTGTCGACCCCGCCGCTGAGGCCGCAGATCACCCGGCCCTTGCCCACCTGGGCGCGGATGCGGGCGATGGACTCGGCCTTGAAGGCCGCCATGGTCCAGTCGCCCTTCAGGCCGGCGATGTTGAACAGGAAGTTGCGGTAGATCCTTGAGCCGTTGACCGTGTGCACCACCTCCGGGTGGAACTGGACGCCGTAGATCTTGCGCGCGTCATCAGCGACGGCCGCGAACGGGGCGCCGGTGGAGGTGGCGATGACCTCAAAGCCCGGCGGGATCGCGGTGACCCGGTCGCCGTGGCTCATCCACACCGTTTCCAGCCCGCCGACCCCGGCCAGGCCCTCGAACAGGGGGCTGTCCTTGCCGATGGTCAGCTCGGCCCGGCCGAACTCGCCGGCATGGCCGCCCTCGACCTTGCCGCCGAGCACGTCGCACAGCAGCTGCTCGCCGTAGCAGACGCAGAGCATCGGCACGCCCAGGTCGAACAGCTTGGAGCCGATCCGCGGGCTGTCGGCCTCCAGCACGCTGGCCGGGCCGCCGGACAGGATGATCGCCGCCGGGGCGTAGGCCTCGACCATCGCCTCGACCTTGTCGAAGGGATGGATCTCGCAATAGACCCCCGCCTCCCGCACCCGCCGGGCGATCAGCTGCGTCACCTGGCTGCCGAAATCGACGATCAGGACGGGCTGGTGGGCGGGGGCGGTCATGCGGTGCGTTCCAGAAGGGCGACGAAGAAGCCGTCGGTAGCAGCAGCGAGCGGGGTGAGGCGGAGGAAGCCTTCGGGGGTCGCGTGTTCGGCGACCGCCTCGAACGCGGCGGGCCGCACCGCGAAGCCCGGCGTCCGCGCCAGGAAGGCGGCGATGCGGTCCTCGTTCTCCTCGGCGAAGATCGAGCAGGTGACATAGATCAGCCGGCCACCGGGTTTCACATAGGCGCAGGCCTGGTCGAGGACCTGGTCCTGCTCGGCGATGCGGCGTTCGAGCTGTTCGGGCGACAGCCGCCATTTGGAGTCCGGATGCCGCCGCCAGGTGCCCGCTCCGGTGCAGGGGGCGTCGACGAACACCAGGTCCATCCGGCCCTCCATGCCCTTCAACGGTTCAGGTTCGACCGGCGAGCGGATCTGCAGATTGCGCACCCCGGCGCGGTTGGCGCGGGGGATGATGTCGGCCATCCGGCGGGCGTCGCTGTCGTGGGCGTAGAGCTGGCCGGTGTTGCCCATGGCCGCGGCCAGGGCCAGCGTCTTGCCGCCACCCCCGGCGCAGAAGTCGAGCACCTGCTTGCCCTTGATCTCTCCGGCGCAGGCGGCCGCGATCTGGCTGCCCAGGTCCTGCACCTCGAACCAGCCCTTGCCGAAGGCCGGGATGGTCTCGACCGAACCGGCCCGGTCGGTGGCGGCCGGGGCGGGAATGCGGAAGGCGTCGGGCAGCACGCCGGCCGGGACAGCCTGCAGCGGGTTCAGCGCCTTGGCAGCGCGATCAGGATCAGTCTTCAGGCGGTTGGCCCGCAGGTCGACAGGCGCCCGCTCGGCCAGGGCGGCCATCTCGGCGGCCCTCCCTTCGCCCAACACGCGGGTGATGTGCGACTCGAGCCAGTCGGGGTAGTCGCCCGCCACCTGCGCAGGCGCGGGACTCGTGTTCGGCGCGGTCAGCGAGGCCAGCTCAGCGTCGGTCAAACCGCCAATACCGTGCTCTTCGTCACCGGCGGCCTGGGCCACCCGGTCAACCGGCCAGCCCCAGCCGAAGCGGACGGCGGCGAGGACCGCGGCACGGCAGCTGTCCTCGCCCATCATCCAGCCCAGCGAGCGCCGCTTGCGCAGCACGTCGAGGACCAGACCCGACACAAAGGCGCGGTCCTTCGAGCCCGCGTACCGTGCGGACTCGCCCCAGCCCTTGAGCGCCATGCGGGCAGGCCTGTGGCGCGTCTCGATATCCTCGAGGACCTGGATCGCCGCCGCTAATCGCCCGCCGTCACGCAATCAAACACCTGTTGTCAGGGAGCCAGGATGGCCCAGAAAATCATCAGCAGACCGACCGTGCTGCCGACCCAGACCAGCGAGCGGATCTGCTTCACGCCGAAGGCATAGAGCGGCACATAGAGGACCCGGCCGACCAGATAGATCAGCGCGCCGTTGTGCGTCAGGGCGCTGTCCTTGCCCGCCACATGGGCGATCAGCACGGCGGCGATGAACAGCGGCAGGGTCTCGAAGAGGTTGTTCTGCGCCCGTTGCAGCCGGTTGGCCACCGGCGACAGCGGCGGCATGTCTTCGTCGCGCGCGCCGGTGTTCCACTTCAGGCCGTACTGGCCGGTGCGGGCCATGTCGAAGGCCAGGATCTGGACGAAGGCCAGGACCAGGGTCCAGGCCAGGATGGTCAGTTCGAACGTCATCTCAATTCCCCCAAATTGATCCCGAGCGTCAGACAGCGCTGGGGTAGTTGGGCGCTTCCCGCGTGATCATCACGTCATGGACGTGGCTTTCGCGCAGACCGGCGCCGGTGATGCGGATGAACTTTGCCCGCTTCTGGAACTCGGCGATGTCCGGCGCGCCGACATAGCCCATGGCCGCCCGAAGGCCGCCGACCAGCTGGTGGATGACCGGAGCGATCGGCCCCTTGAACGGCGTCTGGCCCTCGATCCCCTCCGGCACCAGCTTGAAGGTGTCGGTGACTTCCTTCTGGAAGTAGCGGTCGGCCGAGCCGCGGGCCATGGCCCCCAGCGAGCCCATGCCGCGATAGGATTTGTAGGACCGGCCCTGGTAGAGGAACACCTCGCCGGGCGCCTCTTCGGTGCCGGCGAACATCGAGCCCATCATGGCCACGCTGGCGCCGGCGGCGATCGCCTTGGCCAGGTCGCCGGAGTATTTGATGCCGCCGTCGGCGATCACCGGCACGTCACTGTCCCGGGCGGCGCGGTAAGCCTCGGCGATGGCCGTCAGCTGCGGCACGCCCACCCCGGCGACGATCCGGGTGGTGCAGATGGAGCCAGGACCGATGCCGACCTTCACCGCATCGGCGCCGGCGTCGATCAGGGCGCGGGCGGCGTCATAGGTGGCGATGTTGCCGGCGACGATCTGCACGCGGTTGGTCTCGCGCTTGAGCCGGGCGACCGCGTCGGCGACCTGTTTGGAGTGGCCGTGGGCGGTGTCGATGACCACCACGTCCACGCCGGCCTCGACCAGCGCCATGGAGCGTTCGAAGCCCGCATCCCCGACCGTCGAGGCCGCGCCGACCCGCAGGCGGCCCTTCTCGTCCTTGGCGGCGTGGGGATGTTCGGTGGCCTTGTCGATGTCCTTGACGGTGAACAGGCCCACGGCCCGGCCCTCGTCATCGACGACGATGATGCGTTCGATCTTGTGGGTCTTGAGCAGGCCGAGCGCGTCGGCGGGATCGAGACCCTCGCGGACGGTAATCAGGCCCTCCCGGGTCATCAGGGACGACGCCTTCAAGCTGTCATCGGTCTCGAAGCGCATGTCGCGGTTGGTCAGGATGCCGACCAGCTTACCGCTTCCCGGCTCAACCACCGGAAATCCCGAGATTTTCCGCTTTGCCTTGATCTCGCGGATCTCGGCCAGGGTGGTATCGGGATTGATGGTCAGCGGGTTGATGACCATGCCGCTCTCGTAGCGCTTCACTTCGCGGACCTGGTCGGCCTGTTCCTCGACGGTCAGGTTGCGGTGCAGGATGCCCATGCCGCCGTTCTGCGCCATGGCGATGGCCAGCCGGCTCTCGGTGACGGTGTCCATGGCGGCGGACACCAGCGGGATGTTCAGGCTGATCTCACGCGTGAAGCGTGTGGAGACGTCCACCTGGGTCGGCATCACATCGGACGGACCCGGTTCGAGCA
>JBKJII010000030.1:0-2096 GCA_046598505.1 Caulobacter sp.
GTGGATCAACGGCTATCGCCCGGGCCGGACCCGTTGGGTCGCCATGGGGCTGGCGGTGCTGGTCGCCGCTGTCATGCTCGGCAGCGTGATCCTCATGCGGACCTTCGGCTGGACCGCCGCGCCGCTCATCGGCGGCGCCATCGCCGCCGTTATCACGACTGCCGCCGGCTTCCTCTGGGAGGCGGCCTTCCGCCGCGACCTGAAGGACGGGCTGCCCCTGTGAGCGACACGCTCGACCCCGTCATCCACGCGACCAACCGGCTACAGATCTGCTGCATGCTGGCGGCCGTCGATACGATGGACTTCGCCACCATCCGGGAGTCGCTCGACGTCAGCGAGTCGGTGCTCAGCAAGCACGTGAAGGTGCTGGAGGAGGCTGGCTATCTGTCGGTCAGCAAGACCCCCTCCGGCGGCCGGTTGCGCACATGGCTGGCGCTGACTCTGAACGGGCGGAAGGCGCTGAAGGGCCATCTGAACGCGCTGACTGCCATGATCGCGCGCGCCGGCGGCTGACGGCGGCCTTGCCGTTCGCCGGTCGAAGGGATCATGCTCAGGGCCTGATCGACACAGAGGATCCAGCTCATGCGGCGCACAGTTCTGACGATGATGCTGGCCTGTCTCGCCCTTGCGGCCTGCAGCCTGCCGACGGTGGACAAGGTCGCTGACGCCAAGGCCCGCGCCCTCTACGAACAGGTCCGCACCGGCGCCGACCTTTCAGCCAACCCGGACCTGAGCCCGGACCTGCGCAAGCCGGAAGTGCTGGCCCAGCTCGCCGCCGTAAACGCCATGCTGCCGCCCGGGGCGCCGACGGCCGCCGTCAATCGCAGCTGGTCGATCAACGCCGGCACGGGCGGGACCACCGCCGTGCTCGTCCACGCCTACAGCTATGCGTCACAGACGGTGCTCGCCCAGACGGTGCTGGCCAAGGGCAAGAGCGGGACCTGGCAGATCACAGATTTCCACGTAACCTTCGAGGCGCCCGCCAACACCGCGCCGCCGCCCGCCGTGACGGTCACCAAGCCGCCGCAGACGACCTGAGGCTCATCGACCTTCTGCCCAATCTGACGTCACGGCCCGACTTGTTCGGGCCACCCAAGCGCGCCGAGGTCGGTATTCGTCTCGCTGAACGCCCGCTGCTCACCGTCGTGCGACCTTGTGCATGGATGGCCCGAACAAGTCGGGCCATGACGGCTTTTGTGGAGCGCAGTAGCGCCCTGCGTCAGCCATTGCTGTCCAGAATGTCGACGGGCCCTAGAACAACACCCGGGGGTTCATGATCCGCTTCGGATCAAGCGCCTTGCGGATCGCCTGCAGGGCCTCGACCTCGACGGCCGACTTGTAGCGCAGGGCGTCGGCGGTCTTGGCGGCGCCCAGGCCGTGCTCGGCGGAGATCGAGCCTTCCATACTGTCGACGATGTCGTGGACAATGAGAGAGCCGGCGTCGCGGCCCTCGTTGTGCGCCTCGTCCGAGCCCCCCGCGGGTCGCAGGACGTCGTAGTGGACATTGCCGTCGCCGACATGGCCAAACGCGACCACCCGGACGCGCGGGTCATGCTTGAGCACGGCCGCCGTGGCCTGTTCGATAAAGTCGGCGATGCGCGAGACGGGGACCGAGACATCGTGCTTCCAGGCCGCGCCCTCCGGCTTTTGGGCTCCGGACTGATTCTCGCGCACGGCCCAGAAGGTCTTCGCCTGGGTCTGCGTCTGGGCGATGGCCGCGTCGGTGATCAGGCCGTCTTCCAGCGCCCGACCGAGCAGTCGCTCCATCGCGCCCTCGGCCGCGCCGGGCTCGCCGCTGGCCGTCTCGATCAGTACGTACCAGGGATGGACGATCGCCAGCGGCTCGCGGATGCCGGGGATGTGGTCCACGGCGAACTGTACGCCCAGCCGGCTCATCAGCTCGAAAGCTTCTACCGCGCCACCGGTCTCTTCCTTGGCGCGGGCCAGCAGCTTGATGGCGTCGGCGGGCGAGGCGAGCCCGACCACGGCGGTGGCGCGGGAATTGAGCACCGGGAACAGCTTCAGGCTCGCGGCGGTGATCACGCCCAGCGTGCCCTCCGCGCCGATCAGCAGCTGCTTGAGGTCGTAGCCGGTGT
>JBKJII010000028.1:0-2153 GCA_046598505.1 Caulobacter sp.
ATCCTGGCGGTGCTGCACGGTAACGCGGCCATGGCGCGGGACCTGGTGCGGCGGCTGGCGGAATTGTTGCCGGCAGCACGCCCGGCCTCGCCGATCGACACCTGTCTCGACGGCGCGATCATCACCGCGCCGGAAGCGCGGGACGCCGGGCTCATGGCGCGGCTGGATGCCGTCGCCGGCCGAGCGCTTAAGGCTTGACGTAGAGAGCTTTGCAATACAGAGTAACTTGATCAACGAGGAGATCGCTTATGCGCCGTCCGTTCGCCGCCGCCATCGCGGCCCTGCTTCTTGCTTCAGCCGCGCCGGCCCTGGCCGTGGCGCAACAGGCTGATCCAGCAGCCCTTATCGCCGCCCAGAGGGCGGCGCTGGCCCCGACGGCCTTCATGGACGGCGTCTGGCGCGGCCCGGCCTGGTCGATCCTGCCGGGCGGCGTCAAGCACGAGGTGACGCAGACCGAGCGGATCGGTCCGTTCCTCGACGGTTCGGTGAAGGTGTTCGAAGGGCGCGGCTACAACGCCGATGGCACGGTCGGCTTCAACGCCTTGGGGATCATGTCCTACAACCCGGCGACCAAGGCCTGGACGCTGACATCCTGGGCCCAGGGCCGCTCGGGCGTCTTCCCGATGACCATGACCGCCGACGGCTACGTCTGGACAGTCCCGGCGGGCCCGAGCGCGACGATTCGCTACACCGCGGTGATCGGCAACGGGGCCTGGCGCGAGATCGGCGAGTTCATGGTGGAGGGCCAGCCGCCCCGCCAGATCTTCGAGATGAACCTCAAACGCGTCGGCGACACCAGCTGGCCGGCCGGCGGGGCCGTGCCGAAGCAATAGCCGTATTCTTCCCCGCGAAGCCGGGGAGGGGGACCATGCGAAGCATGGTGGAGGGGGCAGCGCCGGATTGCCCGGAACGACCGGAATTCAGGATGGGGCCGCTAGCGTCTGCGCTGCCCCCCTCCACCACCTCCGGCGGTCCCCCTCCCCTCTGCGAGGGGAGGACTGACGAAACTACATCTCGCCCCTTGCGCCGCCGCCCCGCTGGAAGTGCTGCAGGGTGCGCAGCATGGCCAGCTTCGCGCTGTCTTCGTGGAATCCGCTCGGGGCCACAAAGGCGTGGCCGGCGGGATAGAGCCATGCGGGCAGGTCGGGATGGGCGGCGGTGATGGTCGCCACGTCGGCGGGCGGGATGGTCTCGTCCTGCGTCCCGAAATGCAGGATCGTCGGGCAGCGGGGGGTCTCGTCCGCATAGCCGACGATATGGCCGCCGTAGAAACAGGCGACGGCTGACAGCCCCTCGCACCGGCAGGCCGACAGCCAGGCGGTAGTCCCACCGAAACAGAAGCCCAGCAGGTAGACCGGTCCCTCCAGCGCGTCGACGGCAGTCTGTACGACGTCCATGCAGGCCGAGCCCCAGCCGAAGCCATCGCCCAGCGCCATCCGTTCGGTCAGGATCGGAACGTCGGTGTCCTGGGTCGGGAAGGCGTTCGTCCCGTCCAGCAGGCTGGGGGCGATCACGTCATAGCCCTGGGCCGCCAGACCGTCGCAGAAGGCGCGGATATGCGGGGTGACGCCCCAGATGGCGTGCAGCACCACGAGGCCGCCCCTGCGGGCGTCCCCCGGCGTCGCGCGCCAGGCCGAGAAGGGTTTGCCCTGCCGGGTGGCGAGGGCGATGCGCTCGCCCATCGTCAGCCCGCCCCGTTGGCCTCGAACAGGGCGACCGTGCGCTGCCGCGCCAGCTCGGCGTCGGCGAGGTCGGAGTCCGGCCGGCCGTCGTTGTTGAAGCCGTGGCCGGAGGCTTCGTAGATCCAGACGGGCACCTCCGGATGGGCGGCCTGGACCCTGGCCTTCACGTCATCGGCGGGGATGTGGCCGTCCTTGCGGCCCAGATGGATCTCCACGGGGCAGGAGAGGGGCAGGGCGGCCATGCCGGCCACCTGACCGCCGTAGTAGCTGGACCCCGCCGACAGGCCCTTGCAGCGGGCCGAGGCGAGCCAGACCATGGTCCCGCCGTAGCAGTAGCCGACGATGAACACCGGCCCGCGCGGCTTAAGGAAGTCGATACAGGCCTGGATGTCGCTCATGGCGTTGTCCGGGCCGTTGGCCATGGCGTATTTCACCGCCTTCTGCATGCCGGTCTCGTCATGCTCGGCGGTG
>JBKJII010000031.1:0-3283 GCA_046598505.1 Caulobacter sp.
AGCCGGTGCTCGGCATCGTCGGCGGGGCCAAGGTCTCGACCAAGCTGGACCTGCTGAACAACCTTGTGCGCAAGCTCGACCGCCTGGCCATCGGCGGCGGCATGGCCAACACCTTCCTGGCCGCCCAGGGCCACCCGGTCGGCGCATCGCTCTGCGAGCATGACCTGGGAGACACCGCCCGCGAGATCATGGCCTCGGCCAAGGCCGCCGGCTGCGAGCTGCTGCTGCCGGTCGACGTGGTCGTGGCGCGCGAGGTCAAGCCGGGCACGGCGACCCGCGTCTGCGGCCTGGACGACGTGAAGGCTGGCGACCTGATCCTCGATGCCGGGCCGGAGACCGTCAAACGCCTGCTGGCCGCCATGGACTCTAGCAAGACCCTGATCTGGAACGGCCCGCTGGGCGTGTTCGAGGTGCCGCCCTTCGACGCCGCGACGGTGGCGGCGGCGAAGCATGCGGCGGCGCTGACCACGGCCGGCAAGCTGGTGGCCGTGGCCGGCGGCGGCGACACGGTCTCGGCGCTCAACCACGCCGGCGTGGCCGGAGAGATGACCTTCGTGTCCACTGCGGGCGGCGCCTTCCTGGAATGGATGGAAGGCAAGACGCTTCCGGGCGTGGAGGCCCTTGAGGTTTAGCGAATAAAGATATACATCTTTGAGATGAGTCACGATCAAACTCATCCTGAGGCTGGAAAGCGGAGGCTTCGGAACCGGATCGCAAGCGCTCTGATGGCGATACTTGCCTTCCGGGAATTGCGTCGTTCCAACGCCGAAGGCCGGAACCAGCTTCGGATCGCCTTCGGGCTGGGAGGCGTTGCGGCGGTCGGCTTCAGTGCTTCGAAGCTGATCGATCCGGCCACACCCGCGTTGGGTTATTGGTGGTGGACCAACGTGATCGGCGCCATTCTCTTCCTGAGGGCCACGATCTGGCTGTTTCTGACGATCGAGGAGGCCGTGAATGAGCAATGAAGTCATTACGACCTTTGTCATGGCCGGCTTTCTGGCGGTGATCGTTTTTGTCGGGGTGCTCGTGAACCGTCACCGCTCCTGACGCCACGTCCGGGCTGACGCCTCGCGGTTCGGATGCTAAGAGCGCCGGAAACAGCAAACACCCGCGCAAGAGAGTCCGACGTGGCCCGTATCACCCTCCGACAGCTCCTCGACCACGCCGCCGAGCACGACTACGCCGTGCCCGCGTTCAACATCAACAACATGGAACAGGGTCTGGCGATCATGGAGGCGGCCGAGGCCGTCGACGCGCCGGTGATCATCCAGGCGTCGCGCGGCGCGCGCAGCTACGCCAATGACATCATGCTGGCCCGGCTGATCGACGCCCTGGTGGAGATCTATCCCAACATCCCGGTCTGCATGCACCAGGACCACGGCAATGGTCCGGCCACCTGCGCCACCGCCATCCAGTACGGCTTTACCAGCGTGATGATGGACGGCTCGCTGGAAGAGGACGCCAAGACCCCCGCCAGCTACGACTACAACGTCGACGTCACCCGCCGGGTGGTCGACATGGCCCACAGCTGCGGCGTCTCGGTCGAGGGCGAGATCGGTGTGCTGGGCTCGCTGGAGACCGGCATGGGCGAGGCCGAGGACGGCCACGGCTTCGAGGGCAAGCTCGACCATTCGGCCCTGCTGACCGACCCGGACCAGGCGGTCGACTTCGTCCGCGCCACCCATGTTGACGCCCTGGCCATCGCCATGGGCACCAGCCACGGCGCCTACAAGTTCACCCGCAAGCCTGACGGCGACATCCTGGCGATGAACGTCATCGAGGCGGTGCACCTCCGTCTGCCCAACACCCACCTGGTGATGCACGGCTCCAGCTCGGTGCCGCAGGACCTGCAGGACATCATCAACGAGTTCGGCGGCGAGATGCCCCAGACCTGGGGCGTGCCGGTCTCGGAGATCCAGCGCGGCATCAAGCTGGGCGTGCGCAAGATCAACGTCGACACCGACAACCGCATGGCCATGACCGGCGCGATCCGGAAGGTTCTGATGCAGAAGAAGGGCGAGTTCGACCCGCGTGCCTATCTGAAGCCCGCCAAGGAAGCCATGCGCGCGGTCTGCCAGGCCCGCTTCGAGCAGTTCGGCGCCGCCGGCCACGCCGGCAAGATCAACCCGATCAGCACCGCCGCCATGGCCAAACGCTACGCCGCCGGCGAACTGGAGCCGCAGATCGGCGTCAGCAAGGTCGCGGCGGAGTAGCCCACACTCCGCTCATCACGCCTCGATGTCCGCCCCGTTCATCTCGCGCAAGAACAGGACCCCGACCACGGCGGTCACAGCGGCCACGACCACCGGGTACCAGAGGCCGTAGTAGATATCCCCCGTAGCCGCGACCATGGCAAAGGCGGTCGTTGGCAGGAAGCCGCCGAACCAGCCGTTGCCGATATGATAGGGCAGGCTCATCGAGGTGTAGCGGATCCGGGCCGGGAACATCTCGACCAGCGCCGCGGCGATCGGGCCGTAGACCATGGTCACCAGCAGGATCAGGGCGAACAGCACAGCCACCACCTTGGGCCGGTCAACGAGCGCCGGGTCGGCCTTCTCGGGATAACCCTTGGCGTGCAGGGCGGCGGTAAGGGTCTTGCGCCAGGCGGTCTGTTCGGCGCCGAAGGCCTTGGTCGCCATGCCGGCGCCCTCGAACGCCGGAACCTGGCTCCCGCCGATATCGACGGTCGCGATCGACCCGGCGACCGCTTCGCGCGTCTCGTAGGAGACACCGGCCGAGGCGAGGGCGGACTTGGCGATGTCGCAGGACGAGCGGAACGCGGTCCTGCCGACGGGGTCGAACTGGAACGAACAGGTGGCCGGATCGGCGATGACCGTCACCGGCGCCGTTTTCACCGCCGCCGCCAGGACAGGGTTGGCCGCGACGGTCAGCGTCTTGAACAGCGGGAAGAAGGTCAGGGCCGCGATCAGGCACCCGGCGAGGATGATCGGCTTGCGGCCGATCCTGTCGCTCAGCCAGCCGAAGACGATGAAGAACGGTGTGCCCAACAGCAGGGCGATGGCCACCAGCGTGTTGGTCAGCGCCCCGTCGACCTTGAGCATCTTCTCCAGGAAGAACAGGGCGTAGAACTGGCCCGTGTACCAGACCACAGCCTGACCGGCGGTGAGGCCCGCGAGCGCCAGGAAGACCAGCTTCAGATTGCTCCACTGGCCGAAGGACTCGGCCAGCGGCTTTGTTGTTCCCTTGCCCTCGTCGATCATCCGCTGGAACACGGGGCTCTCGTGCAGCCGTAGCCGGATCCACAGCGACACGCCCAGCAGCA
>JBKJII010000078.1:0-3159 GCA_046598505.1 Caulobacter sp.
TGGCGGTGATCGATGGTGGTGGGCCGGGGGCTCCGCCACGCGGGTGACGTCCTCGAACATCAGGCTCACACCCTCGCCGGCCGTAAGGTCAGCCCCCTTCTGCGCCAGCGACCCGTCGGCCCGGGTGACCAGCACAAAGCCTGGCCGGGACGGGCGTTTCGGGTTCAGGGTCTGGCGCAGCTTGTCGAGTGCCGCCAGCCTGGTCTCCTCGACCAGCAGGCGGCGCGGGATGGCGGCGTTCAGGCGCAGGTTCACCTCGCGCAGGCGGGCGTCGAACTGCTCGGCCCGCCGCTGCAGCATGGCGGGACGCAGTGGCGCGGCGATCTGCGTCAATCGCCGGGCCTGCAGGTCGACGTTGCGGCGCAGGCCCATGGTCAGGTGGCTGCCGGCATAGTCCAGCCGCTGCCGCGCCATGGCCAGCAGGTCGGCGGGGCGGGGCAGGCCGCGCGCGGCGCCGGTCAGGCGTGTGCGCCGGTCCTCGATCAGCCGCCCGCCGGCGGTCGCCAGCCGCCGGTCGTAGTCGGCGGTCAGCGCCTTCAGCTCCGACAGCACCGGCGTGGCCATCTCGGCCGCCGCCGTCGGTGTCGGCGCGCGCCGGTCGGAGACGAAGTCGATCAGCGTGGTGTCGGTCTCGTGCCCGACGGCGGAGATCAGCGGGATCGTGCTCTCGGCCACTGTGCGGGCCAGGGCCTCGTCGTTGAAGGCCCACAGGTCCTCCACCGAACCGCCGCCCCGGGCGACAATCAGGATGTCCGGCCGGGGCACGGGTCCGCCCGGCTGCAGGGCGTTGAACCCGCGCACGGCGGCGGCCACCTGGGCGGCGGCGTCGTCGCCCTGGACGACGACGGGCCAGACCACGACCCGGCAGGGCCAGCGGTCGCGGATGCGGTGGAGAATGTCGCGGATCACCGCCCCGGTCGGGCTGGTGATCACCCCGACGACGGCGGGCATGGTCGGCAGCCGTTGCTTGCGCGAGGCCTCGAACAGCCCCTCGGCGGCCAGTTTCGCCTTCAGCCGCTCGAGCTGGGCCAGCAGGGCGCCGATCCCGGCGGCTTCCATGGTCTCGATGACGATCTGGTAGCGCGAGCCGGCCGGGAAGGTGGTGATCCGCCCGGTGACGATGACCTCCAGCCCCTGCTCGGGCCGGACCGACAGCCCGCGCACGCTGCCCTTCCAGATCACCCCGTCGAGCGCCGCCTTGTCGTCCTTCAGCGTCAGATAGACGTGACCGCTGGCGTGGTTGGTGACCTTCGACAGCTCCCCGCGCAGCCGCACAAAGCCATAGGCGTCCTCCAGCGTGCGCTTGAGGGCGAAGGCCAGTTCCGAGACGGAATAGGCCTGGGCGTTGGAGGTCGACTCGTCGGTCATGGACCAACCCTAACCGTCATCCCGGCCGCAGCGAAGCGAAGAGCCGGGGCCCGGATTCGGCTCCACGCGCCGCAGGTGGGATTCAATCCGGGTCCCGGATCGGCCTGCCGTCCGTCCGGGATGACAGTTGAAAGTGAGACTAGATGTACCGCCGCAGCGACCGCGCCAGTTCCGTCGGGCCGGTCTTCTTCTTGCCGGACTGCGGCTGCTGGTAGGCGACCTGGGCGTGTTCGCGGCAGTAGGGGCCGATCTCGCCGTTGCGGCGACCGCAGAAGGTGAAGCCGTCGCTGGACGGATCGCCGATCGGCCACTTGCACATATGGGCCCCCAGGGTCAGCACGGTGGCGCTGCCGGGTTCCTCGATGCGGTGCACGGGCACGGGCATCGGCGCGGTGCGGAGGTCTTCGGCGACCACGCGGCGGGGGGCGGCAGGCGCCGCCGTCACGGGACGCGCCGGACGCGGGGCCTTGAACACCGGACGGGCCGGCTGCGAGGGCGCGGCCCGGCCGCTGAGGCCCAGACGGTGCACCTTGCCGATGACGGCGTTGCGGGTGACCCCGCCCAGTTGCTTGGCGATCTGGCTGGCCGAAAGGCCGTCGAGCCAGAGCTTCTTCAGCGTCGCTACGCGATCGTCGGTCCAGCCCATGATCCAACCCTTTGCTACTGGAGGGGTGGCAAACGCCCCCGCGCTGCCTGACCCTACATATTGTGTTCCGGGCGCCGCCTGGACGCCCTCTCTACAACATATCGTAAACCTTCTGTTAACCGACACAATAGGCGCCACAAGCCTGTCCACAGGAACCACATGTTGATTCCATCCTTCTCCCTCCCCGTCATGGGACGGGTGGACGGACGAAGTCCGGACGGGTGGGGGCGTGGCCCGCCACCCGGCCGCCGGCCGGTCAAGTCGCCGCTTCCCCACCCTGACAGGGCTTTCGCCCTGTCTTTCCCTCCCCATGAAGGGGAGGGAGGTTGCACTTGCGCCGCGCCGAGCGCACCTAGGGGCGCATGAAAGACATGGCCGAAAGCGTCCTTCCGCCGCAGCCGCGCGACTATGCGGGCTTCAACTGGACCGGGTTCACCACCCTCTACCTCAAGGAAGTCCGCCGCTTCTGGAAGGTGGGCACCCAGACGGTCGCCGCCCCGGTGGTCACGACCCTGCTCTATATGATGGTCTTCGTGGTCGCGGTGCGCGGCGCGGCGCCGCCGATCCACGGCACGCCCTTCTCGGCCTTCGTGGCCCCGGGCCTGATCATGATGGCGATCATCAACAACGCCTTTGCCAACTCGTCCTCAAGCCTGCTGCAGGCCAAGATGATGGGGCTGACGCCGGACTTCCTGACCCCGCCGCTGTCGGCGCTGGAACAGGTGCTGGCTTTCACCCTCGGCGCGGCGACGCGCGGCGTGCTGGTCGGCACGGTGACGGCCCTGACCATCTGGGCGCTGCCCTTCACCCAGCTCAACGTCGTCCACCCCTGGGCGGTGATCTATTTCGCGGTCGGCGCCTCGGTGCTGATGGCCCTGGTCGGCATTGCGACCGGCCTGTGGTCGGAGAAGTTCGACCACCTGGCGGCGATCACCAACTTCCTGATCATGCCGATGACCTTCCTGTCGGGCACCTTCTACGTCGTCGACAAACTGCCCGAGCCGTTCCGCACGGCCAGCCACTTCAACCCGTTCTTCTATCTGATCGACGGCTTCCGCTACGGCTTCATCGGCCACGCCGAGAGCAATCTGATGATCGGGGTGGTCATGACCGGGGGAATGACGGCCGTCATGGCGGTCTGCTGC
>JBKJII010000332.1:0-4353 GCA_046598505.1 Caulobacter sp.
GGTCGCCCACCTTGATCCGGCCGTCGGCGATGCCCTGCGCCCAGGCCAGCGGAATCGAGGCCGCCGAGGTGTTGGCGTGATCCTCGACGGTCTGGATGACCTTGTGTTCGTCGATGCCAACCCGGTGGGCCACGCCCTGCAGAATGCGCTTGTTGGCCTGGTGGGGGATGAACCAGTCAACGTCCGAAACCTGGATGCCTGCCTGGGCCGCCGCCGAGACCACGGCCTCGGAAATCTTGATCACCGCGTGCTTGAACACCTGGTTGCCCAGCATGCGCAGTTTGCCGACCGTCCCGGTGGTCGAGGGGCCGCCGTCAACATAGAGCAGATCCTGCTTTGTGCCGTCACAGCGCAGCGCGAAGCCGAGCAGGCCGCGGTCGGCCGTGGTCCCCTGTCCCTCGCCCGGCTCGAGCACGATGGCCCCGGCGCCGTCCCCGAACAGCACACAGGTGCCACGGTCGGTCCAGTCCATCAGGCGGGTCATGGTCTCGGCCCCGATGACCAGGGCGCATTTGGAATGTCCGCGCCCCACGAAGCCGTCGGCCACGGTCAGGGCGTAGACAAAGCCCGAGCAGACAGCCTGGACGTCGAAGGCGATGCCGACAGGGCAGCCCAGCTTGCGCTGAACGATGGCCGCCGTGGCCGGGAAGGTCAGATCAGGGGTAGTGGTGGCGACGATGATCAGATCGACGTCCGCCGGTGTCTTGCCGGCGGCGGCCAGCGCCTTCTTCGCGGCCTCGACGGCCAGATCGGACACGGCCTGGTCTTCGGACGCCCGGTGACGCTGGCGGATGCCGGTGCGCTCCTGGACCCACGCGTCTGTGGTGTCGACGATCTTTGACAGATCATCATTGGTCACGACTGTTTCCGGCAGATAGCCGCCGACCCCGGTCACAACGCTACGCATAACACTCACTCGGCTGCTCCCTCGGCCTCTGCCGTGGCTGTGGATTCTGAAAGGATCGCGGTCAGACGCTGGATATTGCGGTCGATTTCACCGGCGAAGTCGCTGCGGGCCAGGTCCGCCGCCACGCGAATCGCGCTGGCGAAACCCCTGGCGTCGGCGCCGCCATGGCTCTTCACCACGATGCCGTTGAGCCCAAGCAGCGGCCCCCCGTTGACGGCGCCCGGATCCATGCGGCGACGCATACGGTTCAAACCCGCCGAAGCGAACAAGGCTCCAAGCATTTCCAGCGGACCGGACGTAAAGGTTGCGCGCAGCTCGGTGGCGAAGAAGCGGGCCAGCCCTTCGGCGGTCTTCAGGGCGATATTGCCGGTGAAGCCGTCGGTAACGATGACGTCCACGGTGCCTTTGGCGATGTCGTTGCCCTCGACGAAGCCGCGATAGTCGAGATCGAACTTCGTCGCGCGCAGCAGGGCGTGGGCCCCGCGCACCTCGTCGTGGCCCTTCTCTTCTTCGGAGCCGACGTTGAGCACGCCGACGGTCGGTCGGGCCGAGCCATGGACCGCATGGTGGAAGGCCGCGCCCATGATGGCGAACTCGACGAGTTGCTCGGCATCGCATTCCACATTGGCGCCGACATCCAGCACGGCGGTAACACCGTTCAACGTCGGCCAGCTCGCCACAATGGCGGGTCGCGACACGCCTGCCGCCATGCGCAGCACCAGCTTGGAGATGGCCATCAGGGCGCCGGTGTTGCCGGCCGATACGGCGGCCGTCGCCTCGCCTTCCTTGATCGCCTCGACGGCGTTCCAGACGCTGGAGCCCTTGCCCCGGCGCATAGCCTGGGCCGGCTTCTCGTCCATCGAGATGGCCTTGTCGGTATGGCGCACCGTGCTGGCGGCCTTCGCCGCCGGCAGCTTCGCGAGCTCTGCGTTGATCCGGTCCGCGTCGCCGTGCAGCAGGAAACGCAGGTCCGGGTTGGCCCGTGCGGCGATATCGACCGCAGGCACGACGACGGCGGGACCGTGGTCGCCGCCCATGGCGTCAATGGAAATGACGATGTTTTGGGGCAATGCCGGTCGCGATTCCGTTGCGGGCCCCGGTCGGGGCGGAGCGGCCGGAACTTACCCCCGCACGGCGGCGATGCAAGCCCGGCATGGTTGACCGCCTATTCCGGCGCATCGTCCTTCTTCAGCATGCGCAGGACGGCAAAGGGCGACAGGTCTGTATCGTCCTTGGGCGGAAGGAATTCAGCGCCCGGTTTGCGGGGAAACGGGTCCAGTTCCAGCGACAGATGCTCGACGACATAGCCGCCCAGATCGATGTCCTCGCCCTCCAGCACGTCGGGTGGATCATCGCCTTCGAGGTCCAGTTCGATCTCTTCGAGCGACTCCTGCGGCGCGTTCTGGCTGCCCGGCGGCAGCACCCGCACGACAAACGACCCCTCGGCCTCTTCCTCGAATTCGTCGGCGGTGACGCTGCAGGTCTGGGTGATATCTGCTGTGAAGGCGCCGTCGATCTCCGCCCCGTCCATCCAAGGACGAACCGTCAATGTCGCCTTGAGTGATTCGATCGAAACCAGACCCAGCATTCGCGCCACGGCCTTGCGGGTCTTTTCATCGGCTTCGAGGACGCGCTCGACGGGACCGCGGCTGACCTCGCCGAACCGGACCACTTCGCGCCAGGGCGAATCGCCGATCATTGGCCGTCTCCCCAGGTCACGGTTCCGGCCAGAAGCGCGGGGGTATCCTGCCGCGACAGGGCGTCGCGGGCGGCCAGCACATAGTCGGTCAGGGCCTCGGCCTGTTCAGGCCGGCCTTCCAGCACGGTACGACCCAAAACATCATTCAGGGCTGTGCGGTCCGGCAGCGCGGCCAGAGCCTCCTCCACGGCCTTCAGGCGGCCATAGAAGGCCTCGCCCAGCTTCCTGACCCGCTTGGCGACCGACAGATCGCCCACACCCAGTTCGCGGAAAGCGTCGTCGAGCCCTTGTACATAACGGTCGAACAGCACCTGGCGCGCCTCGGCGGCCAGACCGGTCTCGCCCTTCAGCCGCTCGACGAGCAGGATGACGTGCAAGGTGTAGAGCTCGAACCGCCCTTCCCGGGTGTCGGAAACGCCGCCTTCGGTATAGAAGGCCGGCTTGCGCGCCTGTCCGGCAGCGGCGGCGTAAAGCGCCTCTCCGGCCGGTTTCGCGGGGTTGGGCTTGAACAGCCGCTGCAACATCGTCGGTATCGCCTCGATTTCGCCGCCAGTGGAGCCTAAAGCGGGCATTGAACTAAGCCCCCGCGGGCGATAGGTCAAAGAGCTGCGCCCTGAGCGCGCACCGGGAGCCGACATGTTTCGTAAAGCCGCCCTCGCCGCCGTCGCCGTCATCGCCCTTGGGGCGACCGGTGGCTGCATGCCGATGACCAACTATTCCGGGTTCCAGGCCATCGAGGTCAATCCGGCCGACATCAAGTCCGGCGAGGACACCAAGTCGACGGTCCTGGGCAAGCTGGGTTCGCCCTCGGCCACCTCGACCTTCGATCCGAACGTCTGGTTCTACATGAGCCAGGTGACCGACCGGGTCGCCTTCTACCAGCCGCGCGTCTCGGCGCGGAACGTGTTCGCCATCACCTTCGACAAGGGCAGCGAGCAGGTCGTAGCGGTCAACGCCTACACCCTGCGCGACGGCAAGGTGTTCGCCTACAACAGCCGCGAGACGCCGACCCGCGGCCGTGAGTTGAGCATTCTCGAGCAGCTGCTGGGCAACGTCGGCCGTGGAGGCATGCTGCCACGCGACGACAGCGAAGGCCTTCCGGGCAGCCGTCCGGGCGACCGCGGCGGCCAGTAGGCCTCTCACCGCTTCATTCAGCGTTTTCCCTGTCCGGATCGAGGTCCGGATACTGCGCAACGATGGGTCGGACTATGCCCGCGTAGATATCGACCACCAGTCCGCCGATAACGTGTCGCAGCCGTTGGGCTTCGTTCTCGCTCAGCTGCAGCGAGATGGCGTGCAAATCGCCAAACACAGCGTCCCACGCTTTGATCTTGTCGAGGACATTCTCGGCGGTACTTCGATCCACGCTTCACCCGTTTTTGCCTGAATGCTGAAGCCTGGCTCCGCAGAACCAGGCGAGCAAACAAAAACGCCCCGGAGATCGCTCTCCGGGGCGTCGTCGTATCTGCGGCAGGCGAAGGGGACGCACCCGCGAGGGCGCGTCCCGCAAGCCTTAGCCGTGGGCCAGGACGGCCAGCAGCAGCAGGGCCACGATGTTCGCGATCTTGATCATCGGGTTCACGGCCGGGCCGGAGGTGTCCTTGTAGGGGTCGCCGACGGTGTCACCGGTCACGGCGGCCTTGTGGGCTTCAGAGCCCTTGCCGTGCGTGACGCCGTCGCTGTCGGTGAAGCCTTCTTCGATCACCTTCGTGGCGTTGTCCCAGGCGCCGCCGCCCGAGGTCATCGA
>JBKJII010000222.1:0-7253 GCA_046598505.1 Caulobacter sp.
CTCCGACTTTTCATGCTCTCAGCAAGACGACGCTCACATGGCCGGCCATTCGAAATACAAGAACATCATGCACCGCAAGGGGCGCGCCGATGCGGTGCGGTCCAAGCTGTTCTCCAAGCTGTCGCGGGAAATCACCGTCGCCGCCAAGGCCGGCCTGCCTGACCCCACCATGAACCCGCGCCTGCGCCTGGCGGTGGCCAACGCCAAGGCCGAGTCGGTGCCCCGGGATGTCATCGACCGGGCGATCAAAAAGTCGCAGATGGGCGACGCCGCCGACTATACCGAAATCCGCTACGAGGGCGTCGCGCCCGGCGGGGTCGGGATCATCGTCGAGGTGCTGACCGACAACAAGAACCGCGCCGCCGCCAACGTCCGGACCATCTTCGGCAAGCTGGGCGGCAACATGGGCGCCACGGGCTCGGTGACCTTCAACTTCGACCGCATGGGCCAGATCACCTACCCGACGAAGGCCGCCAGCGAGGACGCCATGATGGAGGCGGCCATCGAGGCCGGCGCCGCGGACGTCGAGGCCGACCTCGGCGAAGAGGGCGAAGGCCATACCGTCTTCACCGCCTTCGAGGACCTCAACGAGGTCGCCCAGGCGCTCGAGAAGGCGTTCGGCGAGGCGGCCTCGACCAAGATCGTCTGGCGTCCCAAGTCGCTGGTGCCCGTGACCGGCGACCACGCGACCACGGTGATGAAGCTGCTCGACGGCCTGGATGACGACGACGACGTCCAGAACGTCTATTCCAACGCCGACATCAGCGACGAGGACGCGGCGAAGTTCGCGGGGTAGGTCCCTGCGTCCTTCGAGACGCTCGCCCGGGGCTCGCTCCTCAGGATGACGAACAAGGCGGGCTTTCACAAACGCCCGTCATGGTGAGGAGCGGGCCCTCAGGTCCCCCTCGATCTAATCGAGGGCTCGAACCACGCACTCCGCTCACCGCCCGAACAGCCCGCTCAGTCTGGCCTTGAGCCCTGGCTTCTTTGCGCCGGGCGCCGGCGAGCCTTTGGCCATCGCGTAATCCTTGATCAGGGCGAACAGGAAGTCGCGGCCGTCGTAGAGCGCCTTGACCCGCACCCGTTCGTTCAGGCCGTGGATGCCGTCGCCGTCCGAGCTGCCGAAGATGCCGCTGACACCGTAGGTCGGGATGCCCGCGCCGTTGGTGTGGACCGCATCGGTGGCGCCGGTCTGCAGGATGGTCACGACAGGCACACCCGGCCACAGGGTCGCGGCTTCCTTCTCGATCGGTCCCATGATGAACGGCGTCAGGGGCGGCGGCGGGGAGGCCTTGCTGGGTTCATGCGCGAGCGTGAAGGTGATGCCGGGGTCAGCGACGATCGCCATCAACTGTTGGCGCACGGTCTCGACCGGCACCCCTGGCAGGATGCGGCAGTTGACGTTGGCCGTGGCCCGCTGCGGCAAGGCGTTCGGCGCGTGGCCGGCGCTCATCATCGTCGCCACGCAGGTCGTGCGCAGCATGCTGTTCCACATGGGATCGGCGGTGATCACGGCCAGGGCCGCAGTGTCGGCCGGATCGGCCACCAGCGCCTTCATCGCCGCGCCCTTGTCGGCGGCGACCAGCGGGATCATCCGCGTGAAGTAGCCGCGCGTGGCGTCGTTGAAGGCGATGGGGAAGTCGTAGGCCCCGATGTTCGCAAGTCCGGCAGCGAGTCGGCTGAGAGCGTTGTCGTGCACCGGCCGGCTGGAATGCCCGCCGGGATTGGTGATCGTCAGGGTGAAGTCCTGGTAGACCTTCTCGCCGCCCTGGACCTCGAGCACGACCGGCTTGTCATCGGCGTCCAGCAGGCCGTCGGCGCCCTCGTTCAGCGCGAAGGCGGCGTCGACCAGCGGCCGGTGGTTGGTCACCAGATCCTCGATGCCGTTGTAGGCCTCGCTCTCCTCGCCGCAGGTCAGGGCCAGCTTGATGTCGCGGCGCGGCTTGAAGCCGGCCTGCTTGAGCCGCACCAGACTGTCGACCCAGATGGCCGCCTGCGCCTTGTCGTCCGAGGCGCCGCGGGCGAAGAAGTAGCCGTTCTCCTCAACCAGGGTGAAGGGATCGCGGGTCCAGTCGGCGGGGTTGGCCTCGACCACATCGATGTGCGCCAGCAGCAGCATGGCGCCGGCCTTCGGGTCTGAGCCGTGCAGCACCGCGACCAGGTTGCCCTCGCGCGGATGAGCGGGATTGACCACCACCTGCACGTCCGACGCCGGATAGCCCGCCGCCGTCAGCCGCGCGCCCATGGCCCGGGCCGCGGCCGTGCAGCTGCCGACCGAGAGGGTGGTGTTGATCTCGACCAGCTCCTTGTAGAGCCCCCGGAAGGCCAGCTGGTCGGGCCGCACGGTCGCCGGCGGCGTGGCCACCTGCGCGCTCGCGGCGCCGCTCAGCGACAGCGCCAGGGCGCCGGCCAGAAATCCCCGCACGAAGGTCATGTCAGTCGTCCTTACTTCGCCGAAGCGTAGGTCTTGACGAGGCCGTAGAGGAAATCGCGGGCGTCGTAGAGCGACTTGACCCGGATCCGTTCGTTCAGCCCGTGCACGCCGCTGTTGCTGTTGTCCGCGAAGATGCCGGTCAGGCCGTAAGTCGGGATGCCATAGCTGTTGAGGTACTTCCCGTCGGTCGCGCCCGTCGACTGGAAGGGCACGATCGGCACGCCGGGCCAGATCTTGTCCGCCTGCACGCGCAACGGCTTCATGATGGCGTCGGTCAGCGGCGGCGGCGGCGGGGTCAGGCGGGTCGTGGCGTCCGGCGTCACCGAGACCTTGGGGTCTGCGGCCAAAGCGATCAGCTGGGCCTGCACGGCATCGGCCGACACGCCCGGGAAGATGCGGCAGTTCACATTGGCCTCGGCCCTCTGCGGCAGGGCGTTGGGCGCATGGCCGGCGCTGGCCATGGTCGCCACGCAGGTGGTGCGCAGCATGCTGTTCCAGGTCGGGTTGCGCGAGATGACAGCGGCGGCCGCCGCGTCAGTGGGAACAGCGACGATGGCCTTCATGGCCGCACCGGTCTCGGCGTCGACCAGCGGCGCCATGGCGGTGAAATAGGCGCGGGTCGTGTCGTTCAGCTGGACCGGGAAGTCGTAGGCGCCGATGCGCACCAGCGCGCCGGCCAGGTGGGTGATGGCGTTGTCGTGGACCGGCCGGCTGGAGTGGCCGCCGGGGTTGGTCGAGCTGAGCGTGAAGTCCTGGTAGACCTTTTCGCCCGACTGGATCGACAGCGAGACCGGCTTGCCGTCGTCGCCCAGCAGGCCGCCGGCGCCTTCGTTCAGCGCGAACTGGGCGTCGATCAGGTCGTGGTATTTCGTCGCCAGCAGGTTGGCGCCGTTCAGGGCGCCGTCGCTTTCCTCGCCGCAGGTCAGGGCCATCTTCACGGCGCGACGCGGGCGGAAGCCCTCCTGCCTGTAGCGGATCATGGTGTCGACCCAGATCGAGGCCTGGGCTTTGTCGTCCGAGGCGCCGCGGGCGTAGAACCAGCCGTCCTCCTCGATCAGGGTGAAGGGATCGCGGGTCCAGTCGGCCCGGTTGGCTTCGACCACGTCGATGTGAGCCAGCAGCAGGATGGCCTTCAACTTCGGATCGGGCCCCGGCAGCACCGCCACAAGGTTGCCCTCCTTAGGGTGAGCCGGATCGACGATGATGTGCAGGTCGCTGTCGGGGTAGCCGGCCGCCTTCAGCCGCGCGGCCATGGCCTCGGCGGCCGTGGTGCAATTGCCTGCCGAGAGCGTGGTGTTGATCTCCACCAGCTCCTTGTAGATCGCGCGGAAGGCCAGTTGGTCGGGCCGGGGCGCCGCGCTCTGGGCGCCCGCGAGACCCGGCAGGGCCGCCGCCAGCGCCGCACCCGCAAACATCTTCCGCCAAACCCGCATGACTCGCTCCCTCAACCAGAGGCGCACATTCACACCGTTCGCGTTGGCGCGCGCAAGGGGACATGTACCGCCTTCGGTAGCTGTCCCCCGATCGGCTGGGGACAAGTACCGAAGCCGGTACATGTCCCCACATGTTTGCATCCGGCCCCAATCAGAGCATTGTTCCGGGTTCGGAGGAGTTTGATGGATCAGTTTCTAAGCACTGCGTTGAATCCGCAATATATTCTGCCCCTGATCGGCGCCTTGCTGGCGGGAGGGTGTATCGGATTCGAGCGCGGCTTTCGCGGTCAGCCGGCCGGCTTCCGCACCCACAGTCTGCTGGCGCTGACCTCGGCGCTGCTGATGGTGGCGGCCAATCACCAGATGGCCTGGATCGGCCCGTCGACGCCGCATGACGTCATCCGCATCGACCCTGTGCGCATGGCGCACGGCATCCTGACGGGCGTGGGCTTCCTCGGCGGTGGTGTGATCTTCCGCTCGGGGTTCAACGTCCACGGCCTGACCACGGCCGCCTCGGTCTGGACCACCTCCTGTATCGGCATCCTGTTCGGCATCGGCTTCTGGGAGGTGGCGATCAGCGGCACGGTGCTGGCGCTGGTGGTGCTGGCGGGCTTCCGCCTGATCGACCAGCGGCTGCCGCAGCAGTCCCTGGCCGACATCACCATCCGCTACGCCCGCGGCTCGGCGCCCGGGGCGGAGGAGCTCCGCGACCGACTCAAGGCGCTGGGCCTGACGTCCGCGCCCTTGCGCGAACGCCTGATGAAGAAGGGCCAGTACATCGAGCACGGGGCCACGGTCAGCGCCCTCAACCGCGACGCTATTGACCGTCTCGCCGCCGAACTGCGCACCGACCACAAGGTCATCGAGTTCGAGATCGAACCCCGGAACGCCTAGGGACAGACACCGCGTGGTGTCTGTCCCTTTCGTCTTTGCGCTTCGTTCACCAGTTCGCCATCTTGTAGAACACATGATGAACGCGATTCGGATTCTCGGACTCGATCCTGGTCTGCGGCGCACCGGTTGGGGCGTGATCGCGGTCGAGGGATCGCGTCTGACCTGGGTCGCTCACGGTGTCATCACCTCGGACGACAAGGCCCCGCTGGCCGAGCGGCTGTTGAGCCTGTTCGACGGCATCGGCGCAGTGATCGCCGCGCACGCGCCCCATGAGGCCGCCGTCGAGGAGACCTTTGTCAACACCAACCCCCAGTCGACGCTGAAGCTGGGCCAGGCCCGCGCGGCGTCGATGATCGCCCCGGCCCGCGCCGGCCTGCCGGTCGCTGAGTACGCCGCCCGCGAGGTCAAGAAGTGCGTCGTGGGCACCGGAGCCGCCGACAAGACCCAGATCGCCTTCATGATCGCCCGGTTGCTGCCGACCGCCGGCTCGCCGACCCAGGACGCCGCCGATGCGCTGGCCGTCGCCATCACCCACGCCCACTCACGGCGGGCCCGCGCGTTGAGACAAGTCGCATGATCGGGCGTCTGCGCGGCATCGTCGCCGAGATCGGTGAGGAAGAGGCGCTGGTCGACGTCGGCGGAGTCGGCTACGTCGTGCGCTGCGGGTCGCGCACCCTGGGCCGGCTTCCGCCGGTCGGCGACGAGACCGTGGTCCATGTGGAACACCAGTGGAGCGAGGCCCAGGGCCCGCGCCTGTACGGCTTTTCCTCCCGTGAGGAACGCAGCGTGTTCGTGCTGCTGCAGGCCATCCAGGGCGTCGGCCCCAAGGCCGCCATGGCCGTGCTCGATGTGCTGCCGCCGGCCGATCTGGCGGGAGCCGTGGCGCGCGGCGACCAGGCGCTGGTCGCCCGGGCTAACGGCGTCGGCCCCAAGCTGGCCCAGCGCATCGTGCTGGAACTCAAGGGCAAGCCGCTGGGCGACGGGCTGATCAGCAGCGGCCCGGCCGGCGGCGCCGAGGCGGTGAAGCCGCACCGCGTCAGCGCGTCAGGCGAGGCCGTGGCCGCCCTGATGAGCCTGGGCATCGCCGAACCCGTCGGCCGCCGCGCCGTCGAGCACGCCGTCCAGACCCACGGCGACGAGGCCGAGGTCGGCGCGCTGGTGAAGGCCGCCCTGAAGGAGATCGGGCGGTGAGGGTGCGATCGCAAAGCCCTTCCCCCTTCATGGGGGAAGGGTTGGGATGGGGGCCCTCGCTCCAGATCCGGCGATCGCTGATGCGCTGCCGATTGAAGGGCCCCCATCCCCGGCCCTTCCCCCATGAAGGGGGAAGGGGGAAGGTCGCGCCATGACCGACGACCGCATCATCTCCGCCGACGCTGCGCCGTTCGAGGCGACCGACAAGGCGCTGCGGCCGCAGACGCTGGCCGAGTTCGTCGGGCAGGAGCAGACCAAGGCCAATCTCAAGGTGTTCATCGACGCCGCCCGGGACCGCAACGAAGCGCTCGACCACGTCCTGCTGTTCGGCCCGCCGGGCCTTGGCAAGACGACGCTGGCGCAGATCGTCGCCCGCGAGCTCGGCGTCGGCTTCCGCGCGACCAGCGGGCCGGTGCTGGCCAAGGCCGGCGATCTGGCCGCCATCCTGACCAACCTCGAACCACGCGACGTGCTGTTCATCGACGAGATCCACCGCTTGCCGGCCAATGTGGAGGAGATTCTCTACCCGGCGATGGAAGACCACGTCCTCGACCTGATCATCGGCGAGGGACCCTCGGCGCGGTCGATCCGCATCGATCTGGCGCCCTTCACCCTGGTCGCGGCGACCACCCGGGCCGGCCTGTTGGCGACGCCGCTGCGGGACCGGTTCGGCATCCCGCTGCGGCTGGAGTTCTACACGCCGGCCGAGCTGCAGCGCGTGCTGCTGGGCGCGGCCCGCAAGATGGGCGCGCCGTTGAGCGAGGACGGCGCCGCCGAGATCGCCGCCCGGGCCCGGGGCACGCCGCGTGTCGCCGGCCGGCTGCTGCGCCGGGTGCGCGACTTCGCCGCCGCTGACGGCGCGACACTGATCGACAAGGGCCACGCGGGCCGGGCGCTGGCGCGGCTGGAAGTCGACGAGGCCGGCCTGGACAACCTCGACCGCCGCTACATGCGCGCGCTGATCGAGAACTACGGCGGCGGCCCGGCCGGGGTCGAGACCCTGGCCTACGCCATCGCCGAAGCCCGCGACGCCGTCGAGGACGTCATCGAGCCCTTCCTGCTTCAGCAGGGCTTCATCCAGCGCACGCCGCGCGGGCGAGTGGCCTGTGGCAAGGCCTACCTGCACCTGGGCCTGAAGGAACCACCTCCGCCGAGGGGCGCGGCGGACCTGTTCGAATAGGAACTGGTCAGGCCGCCGGCGCGAGAGGCCTTGCGCCGCCGCCGGCCGGCATGGAGCGGTAGACCGACAGCTTCGGGGGAGCGGCGAGCTCCGGTCGGCCCGTTTCATGGCGGAACAGGTA
>JBKJII010000340.1:0-1712 GCA_046598505.1 Caulobacter sp.
TCGGCGTTGGCCAGGTCGTCGCGGCCCAGATAGCTGACCCCCAGTTCGCGGAACACATAGTCGAGGATCGAGGTGGCCGACTTGACCGAGTCGTTGCCGGTCACCGGTCCCGCCGGCTCGAACCGGGTGAAGACGAAGGCGTCGACGAATTCTTCCAGCGGCACGCCGTATTGCAGGCCGACAGAAATCGCGATGGCGAAGTTGTTCATCATGGCGCGGAAGCCCGCACCTTCCTTGTGCATGTCGATGAAGATCTCGCCCAGCTCGCCGTCGTCGTACTCGCCGGTGTGCAGATAGACCTTGTGACCGCCGACGGCGGCCTTCTGGATATAGCCCTTGCGGCGATCGGGCAGTTTGCGACGGGCGCGTTCCACCTCAACCTCGACGCGCCGTTCGACGATGCGCTCCTCGATGATGGTTTCGGGCCGCGCGGCCCTGGCGGCCTCCGGCTCCGGCAGATCGAGCGCGAACGTCGCCGGCGCGGCTTCCCGCTGCAGTCTGACAGCCCCGAGGCCAGACGACAGCGCGAGCGTCAGGACGGCATGGGCGTCGGCGGGCGTGGCGTCGAACGGCAGGGCCAGGTCCATCAGGCACGCCGCCCGGGTCGCGGCCTCGACCGCAGCGGCCATGGCCAGTCGATCGGCCAGCGAAGGCGCGGCGAACACGGCGCGCTGGGCGGCCGTCAGCGGCTCATGATCGTCCAGCGATCCTGCGCCGAGCGCGAACCTTTCAGCGATCGCGATCTGCTCTGCGTTGAACCCCGCGAAGGCCAGGGTGTTGAAGGCCGGGTCCTCCAGAGCCTCGCCCGGCGCGCCCAGCACATCGCAGACAAAGCCGGCTCCCAGCACGGCCGGGGTGAAGGCCTGGGACAGGGTCGTGACAAAGGCCAGTTGACCCTCGGCCGCGGCGATCTCGTGGTCGGTCAGACCCAGGGCGTTGAGGTCGGCCCGTCCGATGCCCGGCGCGTCATCCAGATGCCCGGCGCCGAGCGCGTGCAACCGTGCGGCGTCCTGGTTCGCGCCAAGCGTCGCCAGCCCCTGCGAGGTCGCCTCCGACAGCACGGCGACGATTTCGCCGTCGGCGGTCTCTGCGTTGACCACCACTGCCGAGACAGGCGCGGCGCCGAGGCTGACGCCGCCGAGCCGAAGCGAGAGTTCGGCGTCCTCGAACGGGGTGAGGACCAGCGACGGCAGGTCGGGCGCCTCCTCGTCCAGCGCCTGAATGGCGTTGGCCGCGGAGGACCAAAGCACCGTCGCGGCGCTTCGGGCGTCATCCGAATTCCAGGCCAGGCCCCCAGCCATCAGGCGTTCGGCCACGCCAGCCAGAGTCAGATGGGGCGTTTCGCCAGGGCTGGCGGCCAGCTTCACGGCCAGGCCGGCCACGCGCACGGCGGCGGCCAGATCGTTCGGGTCGAGACCGGCCACGTTCACGGCGGCGGCAGGTCCGGCCGCACCGGCTCGCAGCACATCGGCGGCCAAGGCGTCGCGCGCCAGCACCAGCCGCCCCGTCCGCCAGGCCGTCTGGACAGCCTGTTCAAGGTCGCCCTCTGCGATCGCCAGAAGAAGCGGCGGCAGCGCGATCTCAAGCAGGGCCGGCCCCGCGTCTTCGCCGGCGAAACCCAGCGCGATGGCGTCGGCGATGGCTGAGTCGTCTGCGCCGGCCAGCCGCGCGGCATGGGCGGCGCGGGCGAGGGCCGGGTTGCCGGCCGGGTC
>JBKJII010000346.1:0-8897 GCA_046598505.1 Caulobacter sp.
GCGTCGCCGACATGACCAGGATGCGCAGGTCGTCACGCAGCAACTGCTGGCTGTCGCGCGCCAGCGCCAGACCGAGGTCGGCGTCCAGGCTGCGCGACAGCCAGCAGTTGCTGCGTGACGACCTGCGCATCCTGGTCATGTCGGCGACGCTGGACGGCGCGGCTGTGGCCGGGCTGCTGGGCAATGCGCCGGTGATCGAGAGTCAGGGCCGGGCCTTTCCGGTCGAGACCCGCTACCTCGGTCGCAATCCGGCGCATCGGCTTGAGGAACAGGTCGGGCGCGCGATTGAGAAGGCGCTGGCCGAGGAAACCGGCAGCCTGCTGGTCTTCCTGCCCGGGCAGGGCGAGATCCTGCGCACGCGCGACTGGCTGGCTGAGCGGATGCGACGGCCTGACGTCGATCCGGCGCCGCTCTACGGGGCGATGGACCCGACTGATCAGGACCGCGCCATCAGCCCCTCGCCGGCGGGACGTCGGAAGGTGGTGCTCGCCACCTCGATTGCCGAGACCAGCCTGACGATCGAGGGCGTGCGCGTCGTCATCGACGCCGGCCAGTCACGCGTACCGCGCTTCGACCCGGCCAGCGGCCTGACCCGACTGGAGACGATCCGCGTGTCCCGCGCCGCCGCCGATCAACGCCGGGGACGGGCCGGCCGCACCGGACCGGGCGTCTGCTACCGCCTGTGGGACGAGGCCGAGAACCGCGCGTTGGTCCCCTTCGCCCGGCCCGAAATCCTGGAGAGTGACCTGTCCGGACTGGCGCTCGATCTGGCGCGGTGGGGCGCGCGGGACGCGTCGGACCTGGCCTTCCTCGATCCGCCGCCGTCGGCCGCATTCGCCGAGGCCCGTGCGCTGTTGGTCCGGCTGCAGGCGCTGGACGGGGACGGCGCTCTGACGACGCACGGCGAGGCCTTGGCCCGACTGCCGCTGCCGCCCCGGCTGGCCCACATGGTCGTGCGCGGCGCGGCCGGTGGTCAGGCGCTGCTGGCGGCGAAGATCGCGGCGTTGCTGACGGAACGCGGGCTCGGTGGGCGCGACACGCACCTGGGGCATCGGCTGGAAGCGTTCGACCGGGATCGCGGGCCGCGCGCGAAGGACGCCCGCCAGCTGGCCGAACGCTGGGCGAAGGCGGCCGGCTCGCCACCGAAGCGGCCGCCGCTCGACGAGGCCCTGCTGCTGGCCGAAGCCTTCCCGGAGCGGGTCGCGAAGGCGCGGGGTTCGTCCGGCGAATTTCAACTGGCCACCGGCCGTGGCGCCCATGTCGAGCCGACCGACGTGCTCGCCCGTGAAACCTGGATCGCCGTCGGCGAACTGGGCGGCGGCGCGGCGCGGGACCGGATCCTGCTGGCCGCGCCGCTCGACGAGGCTGCCCTGCGCGATGCTTTCGCCGACCGGCTGACCCGCGAGGACAGGCTGGAGGTTGAGACCGACGGCAAGGTGCGGGGACGGCGGCTGCTGCGGCTGGACCGTCTGACCCTCGAGGACCGAAGGATCGACAGGCCCGATCCGGCGATGATCGCTGCAGCGCTGCTTGGCGAGGTGCGCCGCCAGGGCCTTGCCGCGTTGCCCATGGAGGCCGCCGGCCCGCTCCGCGCCAGACTGGCCTTCCTCGGAGAGCCCTTGACGGACGCGGTGTTGATCGCCGGACTGGAGGACTGGCTGGCGCCGCTGCTCAAGGGCAAGACCCGGCTCGCCGACCTGTCGGCCGGCTACGTCGCCGACGCCATCCGGAGCCTGGTCCCGTGGGAGATCCAGCGCCGCCTGGACGCCGAGACCCCGCTGCGCTTCACCGCGCCGACCGGCAACAGCTTCGCCATCGACTACGCCGCCGAGGGCGGACCGAAAGTCGAGATGCGGGTGGGGGAACTCTATGGCCTGGCGGTGCACCCGACGGTGGCGGGCGTGCCCCTGACGTTCAGCCTGCTCTCGCCAGGCCACAAGCCGATCCAGACCACGAAGGACATTCCGGGCTTCTGGAAGGGCAGCTGGGCCGATGTCCGCAAGGACATGCGCGGGCGTTATCCAAGGCACGTCTGGCCCGAGGATCCGGCGGCGGCAGCGCCGGTGACGCGAGCGAAGCCGCGCGGGACGTAAATTCCTTCTCCCTCCGGGAGAAGGGTTCAGGCCTCAATCCCCCGCCGCGTAGATCATGATCCCCGTGGCCACCGACAGGTTCAGGCTGTCGGCCCTTCCGCGCATGGGGATCTTGACGTTGACATCGCACAGGGCGGCCAGGTCCGGCGTCAGACCGGCCTGTTCGTTGCCCATCAGGATCAGGCTGGGGCGCTGGTAGTCGGCGGTCCGATGGTCGACAGTCGCCGTCAGCAGGGTGCCGACCACCGAGCCCGGCCAGCCGCCGCGCCAGGCGATGAAGTCGGCTTCCGTCAGCTTCACGATCGGTAAGGCGAAAATCGAGCCCATGGTCGCCCGCACGGCTTCCACGGAATACGGATCGCAGCACTCCCCGACGAGGATCACCCCGCCGCAGCCGGCCGCGTCAGCGGTGCGGATGATGGTCCCCAGGTTGCCCGGATCACGCACCTTGTGCAGCGCGACCCAGACCCCGTGGCTCCCCGGTTCGAGCGTCTCCACCGGCGTGAACACCTGATCGAACACCGCCAGCACCGATTGTGGATTATCGCGCCGGGCGACCTTCTCGAGGATCTCGCGGTTGACCTCGATAACGTCGCCGCCGGCCATGCCGGTCGCGCCGATGGCCTTGACCAGCAGGGGGTGGTCGCCGCCGTCCTGGCCGAACATCAGGACTTTCGGCGTGAAGCCCAGTTCGATCGCCTCGGTGACGATCTTGAGCCCCTCGGCGAGGAACTGGCCGGTCTCCTCGCGGGTCTTGCGCATGTGCAGCGCCTTGACCGCCTTGACCGTCGCGTTGCTGTGCGAGGTGACGACCCGGCTCATGCCGACCACCGCGCGAAGAAGGAGAGGCCCACCTGCCGGTCGCCGGCCTCCTCGACCAGCGCCAACTCACCCCAGTCGATCCGGCCGCCACGTGTGGCGGTCGCCTCGGCCACCAGACCCGCCATCGACGCGCCTGATATGCGGGCGGCGTAGGCGTTGAGGATCAGGAAGCTGGCGTCGTCGCTGAGCAGGCCGGCGCACAGGCCGATCATCTCCGGCAGATCCTCGAACAGTCGCCAGACTTCGCCGTCGGGGCCACGGCCGAATTTCGGCGGATCGAGGATGATGCCGTCGTAGCGGCTGCCGCGCCGGTCCTCGCGCTGCACGAAGCGGCGGGCGTCCTCGACGATCCAGCGGACGGTGTCGATGCCGGACAGCGCCGCGTTCTCGCGAGCCCGAGTCACCGATTGTTTCGAGGCGTCGACATGCGTCACCTGCGCGCCGGCTGCTGCGGCGACGAGGCTGGCGACGCCGGTATAGCCGAACAGGTTGAGGATCTTCAGCGGGCGCCCCGCCGCGCGCTGGCGCTGGTCCAGCCATTCCCAGTTGGCCGCCTGTTCGGGGAAGAAGGCCAGGTGGCGGAAGTTGGTGAACCGGCCGTGGAACTTCACCTCGCCCCAGCCCAGCTCCCAGCTGTAGACCGGCTTGCCCTTGAAGCGCCAGCGACCGGCCTCATCCTCGTCAGTCGGGTCGAACACCGCGTCAGCGTTGTCCCACACAGCGGCGTCCAGCCGCGGCGACCACAGGCACTGCGGTTCAGGCCGCACGACATGATAGGGACCATAGCGCTCCAGCTTGCGGCCACCGCCACTGTCGACCAGCGCATAGTCGGCCCAGCCGGTGGTGCGCATCAGCGCGGGCGTTTCGGCGATGAGGGGGCCGGTCATCACCGGGCGATAGCGGGTCAGGCGCCAGCCTGTCCAGTCCGCGGGCTATGCGGGGTCTTGTCCCAGTGGAACGGCCGGTCGAGCAATTGGACCAGCGCATGGGCCGCCGCGAGGGAATGCAGCGGCCAGTATAGCGGCAGCATCAGCAGGTCCCGCGCCCGGACGGGAAGCCCGGCGCGTCGCAGGCCGACCGCACCGGCGACCCCCGCGCAGACCCAGCCTGCCGTCAGAAGCGCCCCGTCCGCGACGCTGATCCACGGCGCGCCGTCATGCATCAGGCCCAGCACCGTTGCGGTGATCGCCCAGGCGATCATCGGGCCATGGGCGAAGGCTGCGACGATAGCCGCGCCCAGTGTCACGGCGAACGAGAAGGCCGCGCCCGTCCGCCAGTGTGGCGGGACTCGCGACTGCACGCCGAACGTCTGCATGTAGCCCTTCACCCATCGCGTCCTCTGCGGGATCCAGTCCGACAGGGTCTCGGGCGCAGGCTCGCAGGTCGGCGCGCTCAGCACGCCCATCTCGTAGCCCTCGGAGGCCAGGCGGAAGCCAAGGTCTGCATCCTCCGTCACGTTCCAGGCGTCCCAGCCGCCGACCGCGCGCAAGGCCGAGACTCGAAAGTGGTTGCTGGTGCCGCCAAGCGGAAAGGGCGCGCCGAGCCGGGCCAGCGCCGGCATCAGCACCTCGAACTGCACGGCGTATTCCAGCGCGAACTGGGCCGGCAGCAGTCGCCGGTCCGGATCGATGCGCAGGGGCGCCTGCAGGCAGGCCAGGCGCGTCGAACCGGCGGCGAACCGCGCCGCAGCCTCTCGCAACTGTCCGGGGTCGGGCCGGTCCTCGGCGTCGTAGATGGTCAGCAGCATCCCGGTCGCGTGTTGCAGCGCGATGTTGCAGGCCCGGGGCTTGGTGCGCGGCCAGCCGGGCGGCGCGACGAGCACTTGCATTGAAGCGGGCAGGGCCATGGCGGCAAAGAGATCCCGAGTCTCTGTGTCATCGCTCTCCAGCACAACAAGCACCTGCAGCCGGTCGCGCGGATAGTCGAGCGCATCGAGGGCGGCGACCAGATCGGGGGCAATGACCGCTTCCCGGTAGAGGGGCGCGATGACCGTGTAGGGCGGCAGATGAGCGTCCGGCAGGGGCTCCCAGACCGTGCGGCTGTGAGGCGCGGGCGCCGCAGCGAGCCTGGTCAGCGCAGCCAGTCCGAACAGCGCATAGAGCAGGTGATGCACGGCCGTGGGCGTCAGCAGCAGACCGGACAGCAGGAGCGCTCCCGCTGCGACCCCGCCGACCATCTGGCAGGGCGTCGGTGGTTGCGCCGCCCCGCGTGTCCAGCTGAGAGCCTCGCCCTCGACCAGTCTGGGACGAGGTCTCAGCCACGCCGCGCCCGCATCCTGTTGAGCAGGCTCGCGTTCGGCCTGGCCGTCTGTTCGCGCCATGCTGCCCTCGGTCGCCGCCGCGCGACTCAAGCCTCAGCCGATAAAGCGCGTCAAGGGGGAAAATTGTTATCGGACAACCCAGAGGGCAGTCAGTGGGGTCAAGCGCCTTGCGGGGCATGAGTGATTGCCGTTTAGTAGACCTTGGGGAACATTGGGAAAGGGCGAGTCGAGTGACGACCACCTTGAAGAAGCCGCAACGGTCGGCGCGTAAGCCGAAGGGTGACGGCCACACCCGCCGCGGCGAAATTCTGCAGGCGGCGGAGCGTATCTTCATCGCCGAGGGCTATCAGGGCGCGACCATCCGCAAGATCGCCGACGAGGTGGGGGTCTCCTCGACGGCGCTCTACATGCACTTCCGCGACAAGGACGAGATCCTGCTGGAGATCTGCGATAGCGCCATCGCCGTGCTGCTGCGTCAGAACAGCGAGATCGCCGCGCGGCCGATCGACGCGATCGCCCGTGTCCGGCTGATGCTGGACGCCTACATCACCTTCGCGCTCGAAAATCCCAACGCCTACCAGCTGGTCTTCTGTGGCCACAGCGGGCTGTTGTCCGAGGACAAGGAAGCGGCCACCGAGGCGCTCGGCGACAGCTGCTACGACAAGTTCGTCGGCTCGGTGCGGGAGATCGGCGCCTCCGGTCGCCTGCGCACGGGCACGGTCGAAAGCGCCGCCCAGTCGATGTGGGCCGCCTGTCATGGCCTGGTCGCCCTACTGCTGACCAAACCGAAGTTCCATTGGGCCCCGACCGACGAGCTTCGGCATGTCCTGCTGGACGGGCTGTTCCACGGTCTCGTGACGGACTGATCCCATGAACCGGACGCCAGCCCTGGCCGCCGCTCTGGCGGTGCTGGCGTTCGCCGGTCAGGCCATGGCCGCGTCGACGGTCATGTCCCTCGACAGCTGCGCCGACCAGTATGTGCTGGCGCTGAGCCCGCGGGCGTCCATCGTCGGGCTGTCCGCACGGGCTGATGATCCTGACAGCTATATGCGCGCCGCCGCCGGTGGTCTGCCTGTGCGACGGGCGACGACAGAGTCGGTGCTGGCGATCCGACCCGACATCGTCGTGCGCTACTGGGGTGGTGACGAGCGCCTCGAGCGCGCGCTGCAGCGGCGCGGCGTCCGTGTGGTGCGGATCGAGGAAGCTACCGATTTCAAGGCGGTGCGGGCCAATATTCGCATCGTTTCGGCGGCGCTCGGGCAGTCCGCAAGGGGCGAGGCGCTGGTGGCGCGGATGGATGCGAAACTGGCGAAGGCCGCCGGCGCCTGGAAGGGTGCACCGGCCCTCTACTTCACGCCCAGCGGCTTCACCACCGGACCAGGCAGCCTGGTCGATGCCATGCTGCGCGCCGCCGGGATGACAAATCTGGCGACCGGCTCGACCTGGAAGCCGATCCCGCTCGAGCGGCTCGTCACGCATCCGCCGTCGGCCTTCGTGCTTGGATTTTTCGACCGGTTCGCTGTGGCCATGCAGCGCTGGGGGCCTGGGCGGCATGCGGCGGTGAAGACGCGACTGGCGAATCGAACAGCCGCGTCCCTGCCGTCGTCGATCCTCGGCTGCCCCGCCTGGTTCGCCGCCGACGGCGCTGAGGTGCTGGCAAGGGCGGCCCCCCGATGAGCCGCCCCGGCGGATTGATCCTGTTGGCCGCCCTGCTGCTGGCGGCGATGCTGGTCGCCGTGCTGGTCGGCGAGACGCCGCTGCACGGCTCCGACTATCTGACCGCCCTGACCCATCCGGGCTCGGCGCCCGGCGAGATCCTCTGGACCATCCGTGCGCCGCGCGCCTGCATGGCCGCGCTGGTCGGCGCCTCATTGGGTCTTGCGGGCGCCGCGTTGCAGGGACTGCTGCGCAACCCGCTGGCTGATCCCGGCGTGCTCGGCGTTTCGGCCAGCGCCGGGCTGGGAGCAGGAGTCGCCATCGCCCTCGGACTCGCGGCCATTCCCGGCGCGATCGAGGTCTCGGCCCTGGCGGGGGCGCTCGTCGCCGGTGCGCTGGTCGTCGTGCTCGCCGCCCGTTTCCGTGAGCCGGAGACGCTGATCCTGCTCGGCGTGTCGATCTCGGCCTTTGCGGGGGCCCTGAGTTCGCTGGTCTACAATCTGTCTCCCTCCCCGATCACCACGGCAGAGGTGCTGTCCTGGATGCTGGGGTCGGTCGCCAATCGGGACTGGCCGGACCTGATCAGAACCGCCCTCCCTGCCGCCGCGGGCGCCGGACTGGTCGCGTGGTCGGCGCGCGGCCTGACCATGCTGACGCTTGGCGAGGAGACCGCCGCCCTGTCGGGCCTGCCGATGGCGCGGCTCAGGGCTGCTGCGGTGGGAGGCGCGGCGCTGCTGGCGGGCGCTTCGGTCGCCGCTGCAGGGATCATCGGCTTCGTCGGGCTCGCCGCTCCCCATCTGGTGCGCCGCTTCGCCGGCGACGATCCCGGAAAGACCTTGTTGCTGTCGGCTTTGGCCGGGGCGGGGCTGCTGGTGCTGGCCGATTTGGCGGCAAGGGTGATCCCGACCGAGCAGGAGCTGAAGCTGGGCGTCGTGACGGCTCTCTTTGGCGCGCCGCTCTTCGCGCTGGTCGCCTGGCGGGCGGCGCGGAGCTGGCGAACATGACCGTGGTCTGGGCGCTGAAGGATCTCACTGTCCGGCAGGGCGGTCGGTCGGCCCTGCGCGGGGCGAGCCTGAGCGTTGCAGCCGGCGAGATGGTCGGGGTGCTGGGCCCCAATGGCTCGGGCAAGACGACCCTGCTGCGGGCAGGCCTTGGCCTCCTGCGCCGTGACGGCGGGACCGCCACTCTGTCCGGTCGATCTGTAGACGCCGTTCCCGAGACGGACCGTGCGCGACTGGTCGGCTACCTGCCGCAGGAGCGCCGGGTCGGCTGGAACCTGGCCTCGCTGGACGTTGTCGCTCTTGGCGCGCCCGACCTGCCGCCGGCCGCTGCCAGGTCGGTCGCCGCAGACTGCCTTGCCCGTGTCGGCCTGGCCGGGTTCGAGGCGCGCGGCGTGCTGGACATGTCAGGCGGCGAGCGGGCGAGGATTCTGCTGGCCCGACTGCTGGCGACCCGCGCGCCGCTGCTGATCGCCGACGAGCCGGCCGCCGGGCTCGACCCGGACGCCCAGATGCTGACGCTGGACCTGCTGCGGGCCGAGGCCGCGCGTGGGGCGGCGGTGGTCGTGACGTTGCACGACCTGACGCTTGCCGCCCGTTACTGTGACCGGCTGGTCGTGCTGTCGGCGGGTCAGGTCGCGGCCGAAGGCCCGGCTGACCGCGCGCTCGCGCCTGCGGTGCTGAACACGGTGTTCGGCCTCACCGGCGGGCTGGTCGAAACCCCGGCCGGCCCTGTGGTCGCGGCCCGCCGGGCCTGATTGGTCCTACTGGGACGACGACGGAACGTAGGGTTGGGCCGTCGAGGCCGGGGAGGGTGTGTAGCCGTTCCAGGCCCCACGCTTCAGGTCGCTCGACAGCATCAGCGGCGCACTGCCGCCGGCGATCCGGGCGCGGTAGACCTGCGCCGTTTCCAGCGTCCGCATGACGTAATTTCGCGTCTCCACGAACGGGATGCACTCGATGTAGTCGAGCGGATCGGTCGTCGCGCCACGCGGGTCGCCGCACAGGGCCACCCACTGGGCCGGCCGCCCCGGGCCGGCGTTGTAGGCGGCGGCGGCCATGATGTAG
>JBKJII010000469.1:0-5515 GCA_046598505.1 Caulobacter sp.
CGTTGGACCGCATCAGGGTCGATGAGATGGAACCGACTGGCGCTCGCTACGGCCTGATCACCCTTTGCGCCGCCGGCAGCTTCGCCCATGGGGCTTCGCAGGACGAGTCCGGCGCCCTCATTCAAGTCAGGAGGCGCTCCGATGCCTCGGCTGAGGCGGGCAGATGACGCGTGCGGCGTATGTGCACAGATCCGGCACTACCGGCAGCCACTGACACCGCCGGCGCCGCCAACGGCGGACGGGTGCTTCACGCCTTCGGCATTCGATCAGCAGCTACAGCCAGCCCAGCGTCCGAGCTCGTGCCGCCGCTTCTGTTCGGTTCGCTGCGCCGATAATACCGATGATCTGCGCGACGTGTGTCTTGACCGTGGCCGGCGAAAGGCCGAGCGCGCGCGCAATGTCCTTGTTCGACTGTCCGGCGGCCATCAGTTTCAGGACTTCGAGCTGCCGCGCTGTCAGGGGTTCGCGCGCCGCTGCGAGCCGGGCGGCAGGGGGGGCGGCGCCCGGCCGCCCGTTACGAGCCGCCAGCTCAGCGAGACGTGGCGGCAGATAGCGCCCGCCCGCCAGCACCAGTTCCATCGCCGCTCCCAGCACTTCGACGCTGGACGCCTTCGGCGCGAAACCGGCAACGCCGGCGGCCAGCAAGTCGAGCAGCAGGTCGTCATCATCCAGTCCGCTAACGACCAGCAGGCGCGTTTCCGGCGCCGCAGCCATGATCCCGGCCACGCCTTCGAGGCTGCCTGCGCCCGGCATATCGAGGTCGACGAGGCAGAGATCCGGTCCCTGCGCCGCCAGCCACCAGGCCGTTGGAAAGTCCGGCGCCTGAAGGATTCGCGCGAACGGCCACTTGCGGCGCACCAAGCCGGCGACAGCGTCGCGGATCAGACCGTGGTCGTCACAGATCAAGCAGGTTCGCACGCGTCGCTCCGATGCGGTGCGGCGAAGCGAGCGCAGCGAAGCCCGGTGACGGCGGCCTGCGGCAGGCGGATGAAAAAGGCCGCCCCGTCTTTCCACCGGGGGTCAAGGCCCGCGGAGCCATCCAGGAGCGCCGCGATACGGCGGACGGAGGACAGGCCGAGACCAAAGCCGCCCGAACCGGTCTGTCCCGCGCCTTGGACGAAGTCCTCGAACAGAAGCTGGTGATCGGCAGTGGAGACTCCCTCGCCATCATCAATGACCCACAAAGTTACCGCGCCTGCGCTGTCGCGTCGGGCGCCGATCAACACCCTTTCCCCGCGTGCGTGCCGGATGGCGTTGGCGACAAGATTACCGAGCGCCCGAGCCAGCAGATCGCGGTCGGCCAGGACGGCGAGGCGCGAGCGCGGGGTGATCAACACCATCCCTGCGGCCCGCGTGGCCGGCCCATGCTGCCGCACTGTCCGGGAGATGAGGTCGTCCAGCGCGACGGGCTCGAGGTTGACCTGAACGGCGCGGGCCTCCAGGCGCAGGTGCTGCAGCATGTGATCAAGCAGCGCGCGAGTTGACCCGAGCGCCTCGCGGACGCCTTGGCCCGCCAAGGCCCGCGCGTCCGAATCCGGCTCGGCCAGCAGGGCGTCGAGGTAGAGGTCAGCCGCCTGAACCGGCTGTTGCAGGTCATGGGAGGCCGACTGGATGAAGCGCGTTTTGGCATCGCGTTCTGCAGCGACCAGAGTCAGAGCCTGTTCAAGGGCCGCAGCGGCCTGCTCCGTCAGGGCCTGCGCCTCGGTGGCCTGGATGACCGCGCGGCGGATCAGGCTCCGCATCACCAGCGCCGCCGCGCCGAACACCGCCAAAGTTATGGACAGTGGAACGCTGTGCGGCGTCTCCTGGATCAGAAGGTAAGCGATCAGCGAGGCCAGAACGCCGAGCACAGCGGGCGCTGGAGCCTGCGTGGCTTCCGTAGCGCCCAGGACCTGAATGCTCAGGAAGCACATGTAGATGACCAGCACGACCGGCAACTGGCCCGCGTCGGTCGCCGGCAGGAAGATCCAGACGCCCGCCATGGCGACCAGGTTGCAGAGGATCATCCCGTTTCGGCCGGCCGGGGCCCAGCCCCTCGCCAGTTCCTGATCATCGGGTCTGCGCACCACGATCAATACCAGAGCGGTGATCCAGGCGACGAGGCCGGCGGCAAGGATCAACAGCCAGGGGATAATCAGCCAAGGTTCAACCCGACCCCAGAAGGCTGTCCCGAAATAGAGTACCGCCAGCGCGAGCAGCAGGGCGCCGGCGACGCTGTTACCAATTTCGGTGCGCACCTCGTTGGCCAGAACGCGGTTGCGGACATCGTCGTCCGGCCCTGTCGATCCCAGGTCTCGGCCATCCGGCTCATCCATTCGGGCGGCGTTTCACTTGCACTGACACGCTACTCATTCTGGTGTGATGACCAGTGAATCCGTTCTGCACCCAAATCGTTCCGAGCCCCAGCGGATTTTCCATGGGGCGGCCGGGGTCGCTGCCTTTCTCTGCGACGACCGCGGCTACGTACAGGCCCTGACGCCCAGCGGCGGACTGCTACTTGAGAACGGAGTTGGTCTGTCAATCGAGGCCGGCGTCCTTGCCGCCGCGCCCGGCCCGGATCTGGCGCGGATCATTGAACAAGTCGACCGGACCGGCGCCGCCCGTACGCTGTTGATGGCCACTGCGTCGGGGCAGGCGCTGGTGCTGGATGTCACGCCGTTGACCGTGCGCGGCGCCGCGACGGACGGACCTGCCTTGGTGATGGTCAGCGCGCGCTGCCGTCCCGCCCCTGCCGGTGACCCGGAATCGGTGTTGCAGGGATCCTTCGACCTCACCGCTGCGGAGGCTGGGATCGCCTTGCGTCTGGCGCGCGGCGCGAGCCGGACGGAGATCGCACGCGACCGCGGCGTGTCGGCTGGAACGGTCAAGACCCAGATCAAGACCATCTACCTGAAGGTCGGCGTGACCCGCGAAGTCGAACTCGCCGCCCGGCTGGCTCCGCTGCTCTAGTCCAGAGCATGAGTAATGATCGAAGCGCCTGAACAACACTTATACCCTATTTGGGGGATGACGCCTGAAAAATCCCGCTGAAATAGTCCATCTGAGATTGGATAAATAGAGACGAGCATTTGTGTTGGCCATTCGCCGACGATGAACTTCCCGCGCGGGGTGAATTTGTCGGCGACGTCAAAAATGGAACGAGCACTGCTCGAGTCACTTGTCCAACTCAAATTCCGCGCTAGTTGCGCGAGAAGTTTTAGCCGCTTGCGACTGCGTCAGCGGATCAGTTTGTGGGATTTGGGTAATGGGTAGGATTGTTTTCACCGCGAACGATGGAACGCGAGGGTCCGAAGTGTTTGTGTCGGACGGCACCGACGTCGGCACCTTTCTGCTCCAGGATGTCTTCAGCGGGACCAACTCAAGCTCAGCCAGCAGCTTTACGACGCTCAACGGCCTGATGTTGTTTGTGGCGACGGACATGGCGTCCGGCGCTGAACTGTGGGTCAGCGACGGCACCAGCGCGGGCACATTCCGCCTGGCGGACATCCAGACCGGTTCAATCGGCTCCTCAATTGGCTCATTGACCGTGGCGGGGGGAAAGGCATTTTTCCGGGCGACAGATGGAGCAACATCTGGCTCCGAACTCTGGGTGACTGACGGCACGGTCGTCGGCACATTCATGGTCAAGGACATCAACCCAGGGTCAGCAGGTTCGGCGCCTGTGAGCCTCTTCGCGCTCGGCGCCGGCGTGGTCTTTGTTGCGACCACGGCTGCGAATGGCCAGGAAGTCTGGTTCTCGGACGGCACCTCTGCCGGAACCCGTTTGATCAGCGATATCTTCCCGGGCGTTTCTTCCGGCTACGTCGGCGGACTTCGCATTCTAGGCGACCGGGCGGTGTTCCAGGCGAACTCCGGCGGTGGCGAGGGCTCCGAGCTCTGGTCGACGGACGGCTCGACCGTTGTGAGGCTGACGGACAACGGCAACGCCACTGGCATTTCGCTGAGCTCTGCTACCACTATCAACGGGAAGCTGTTCTTCACATCCAGTGGATCGACCGGAACCGAACTCTACGTAACGGACGGCACCGCCGCCGGAACGATCCAGTTCGATCTTTACGCCGGGGCCGCGAGCTCTTCACCGCTGTCACTAACGGTTGCCGGCGACAAGCTCTTCTTCACTGCGACTGATGCCACCGCCGGCAACGAACTTTGGGTCAGCGATGGCACGCTCGCGGGCACTACGCGGGTCGCCGACATTTATGCCGGCGGCTTCAGCGCATCGATCGCCAGTCTCACGGCCTTTGGCGACAGGGTGATCTTCCGGGCCAGCACTGCTGCCAGCGGTTCTGAGGCTTGGATTTCCGACGGCACCGCTGCAGGCACATTCATGCTGGTCGATGGATACATCGGCTCGTTCGGCGCCTCGCCCTCGTCCTTTACGGTGATCAACGACCGGGTGGTCTGGTCGGGCGCCTCCACGGGCGGGGGCACTGAACTATGGATATCCGATGGCACGACTGCGGGCACCGAGCTGGTCGATCTTGAGCCCAGCGGGTCTTCAAGTCCCCAGTCGTTCACCCGGCTCGGCGACAAACTGGTCTTTGTCGCCTACACGGCCGCAGCAGGCAATGAACTGTGGGCGACTGACGGCACGGCTGCGGGAACGCAACTGCTCAAGGATATCTACGTCGGGTCCGGCAGCTCGGGATCCACATACCGCGGCGTGCTGGGCGGGCGACTGGTGTTTACCGCATTCTCGGCTGACTCGGGGACAGAGCTCTGGGCTACAGACGGGACAGCCGCGGGCACGCTGCTGTTGGCGGACATCAGCCCGGGAACAGGAAGCGGGCCGGCAGGGGCGTTCCGACTGCTTGGCGACGGACTGTTCTTTACCGCCGATGATGGCGAACATGGCACAGAACTCTGGGTCACT
The DNA here is from genome assembly GCA_046598505.1 of Caulobacter sp. GTDB lineage: Bacteria > Pseudomonadota > Alphaproteobacteria > Caulobacterales > Caulobacteraceae > Caulobacter. Next base: position 4,874 of record JBKJII010000469.1, read on the forward strand.
GACGGGACCATTGCCGGTACGCGTCTGGTCGAGGACGTCTACGCCAATGCCCCGGAGCTGGGCGCCACGACCAACGCTGGGGCGTTGGTCGTACTGGGTACGAAGGCCTACTTTACCGCCGTTGACTCGATGTACGGGACCGAACTCTGGGTGACCGACTATACCCTCGCCGGGACGTCGCGACTGACTGATACCATGATCGGCACCGCCAGCGGTGTGACCAACAACAGTATCGTTGCGTCAAGCACCGCAGTGTACTTCATCGCCAATACCCTTGAGGCCGGCCAGGAATTGTGGGCCCGCTCTGGCACCGGAGGCAGCGCTTATCTGGTCAAGGATATCAACAGCGGAATCTCGAGCGCGAGCATCAACGACATGCGAGCGCTTGGAAGCAAGCTGGTGTTTTCCGCAAACGACGGCGTGAACGGCAAAGAGTGGTGGGTCAGCGACGGGACGAGCGCGGGCACGGTGCGCCTGGGCGACTTCACGGCTGGCAGCGGTTCAACGAGCTTCTTCAACGTTGTCACTATTGGATCCAAGCTGGTAGCCGCGACCAATGCCGGTCTCTTTGCAACCGACGGCACCGTCGCCGGAACGGTCAAGCTGAACGCCAACCTGACCCAGGCGTCTTCACTTCAGGAT
>JBKJII010000359.1:0-10624 GCA_046598505.1 Caulobacter sp.
CCTCGCCGCAGCAGGCGTTCGCCGCGCGCGGCGGGGACCTGTGCGCCCCGTCGTCAGTCGCGCGTTCGTGCAACCGGATTGTCGGGCGGCGTGAACCAGAGGAAGCCTCTCCATGCCGTCAGTCGACAGCCTCAAGACCCGCCGGGACATGACCGTCGGGCGTAAGAAATACGCCTATTACAGCCTTCCCGCCGCCGAGGAAGCCGGTCTTGCGGGGATTTCCCGCCTGCCGCGCTCGATGAAGGTGCTGCTGGAGAACCTGCTGCGCAATGAGGACGGGGTTTCGGTCAGCGAAGCCGACCTGCGCGCCGTCGCCGCCTGGATCGAAAACAAGGGCTCGGTCGAGCACGAGATCGCCTTCCGCCCGGCCCGTGTGCTGATGCAGGACTTCACCGGCGTGCCCGCCGTCGTCGATCTGGCCGCCATGCGCGACGCCATGAGCGCGCTCGGCGCCGACCCGACGAAGATCAACCCGCTGGTCCCTGTCGACCTGGTCATCGATCACTCGGTCATGGTCGACCATTTCGGCACCGCCGGCTCCTTCGGCCAGAACGTCGTGCGCGAATACGAGCGCAACATCGAGCGCTACAATTTCCTGCGCTGGGGGTCTTCGGCCTTCAACAATTTCCGCGTCGTGCCCCCCGGCACCGGCATCTGCCACCAGGTGAACCTGGAGAATCTGGCCCAGACCGTCTGGACGCTGGAAGAGGGCAAGAAGACCGTCGCCTATCCCGACACCGTCGTCGGCACCGACAGCCACACCACCATGATCAACGGTCTGGCCGTGCTGGGCTGGGGCGTCGGCGGCATCGAGGCCGAGGCGGCCATGCTGGGCCAGCCCATCCCGATGCTGATCCCGGAAGTCATCGGCTTCAAACTGACCGGCGCCATGTCCGAGGGCACGACGGCCACCGACCTGGTGCTGACCGTCACCCAGATGCTGCGCAAGAAGGGCGTGGTCGGCAAGTTCGTCGAGTTCTTCGGCGCGGGCCTCGCCAACCTGACCATCGAAGACCAGGCGACGATCGCCAACATGGCTCCGGAATACGGCGCCACCTGCGGCTTCTTCCCGATCTCGCAGGCGACCATCGACTACCTGCGCGCCACCAACCGTGACGCCCAGCGCGTCAACCTGGTTGAGGCCTACGCCAAGGCCCAGGGCCTGTGGTTCGACGCCGACACCGAGGAGCCGGTATTTACCGACGTGCTCGAACTGGCGCTGGACGAGGTGCTGCCCTCGCTGGCCGGCCCCAAGCGTCCGCAAGACCGGGTGCTGCTGAGCGACTCCGCCAGCGCCTTTGAAACCGCGCTCGGCGAGGAATTCGGCAAGAAGGACCAGACCGACCGCCGCGTGGCCGTCGTCGGCGAGACCTTCGACGTGGGCCACGGCGACGTGGTCATCGCGGCCATCACCAGCTGCACCAACACCTCCAACCCCAGCGTCCTGATCGCCGCCGGCCTGCTGGCCAAGAACGCGGTGGCCAAGGGCCTGAAGGTCAAACCCTGGGTGAAGACGTCCCTGGCGCCCGGCTCGCAGGTGGTCACTGACTACCTGCTCAAGGCCGGCCTGACCAAGCACCTCGACGCCTTGGGCTTCAACCTGGTCGGCTACGGCTGCACCACCTGCATCGGCAACTCCGGCCCGCTGCCGGAAGCCGTCAGCGCTGCCGTCAACGAGGGCGACCTGGTCGCCTGTTCGGTGCTGTCGGGCAACCGCAACTTCGAAGGCCGGGTGAACCCGGACGTGCGCGCCAACTATCTGGCCTCGCCGCCGCTGGTCGTGGCCTACGCCCTGGCCGGATCGATGCGCATCGACCTGACCAAGGAGCCCCTCGGCCAGGACAAGAAGGGCAACGACGTCTTCCTGAAGGACATCTGGCCGACCTCCAAGGACATCGCCGACCTGCAACGCAAGTCGGTGACCAGCGAGATGTTCGCCAAGCGCTACGGCGACGTGTTCAAGGGCGACAAGAACTGGCAGGCCATCAAGGTCGAGGGCGGCCAGACCTATGCCTGGGACATGGGCTCGACCTATGTGAAGAACCCGCCCTATTTCGAGGGCATGTCGATGACGCCGGCCGGAGTGAAGGACATCGTCGAGGCCCGCGTGCTGGGCGTGTTCGGCGACTCCATCACCACCGACCACATCAGCCCGGCCGGTTCGATCAAGAAGGCCTCGCCCGCCGGCGAATACCTGCTGCAGCATCAGGTCCGCTTCGAGGACTTCAACGGCTATGGCAGCCGCCGCGGCAACCACGAAGTGATGATGCGCGGCACGTTCGCCAACATCCGCATCCGCAACAAGATCACGCCGGACATCGAAGGCGGGGTGACCAAGCACTTCCCGTCGGGCGAGGTCATGTCGATCTATGACGCCGCCATGCGCTACGAAGGCGAGGGCCGTCCGGCCGTCGTGTTCGCGGGCAAGGAATACGGCACCGGTTCCTCGCGCGACTGGGCGGCCAAGGGCGCCAAGCTGCTCGGCGTGCGGGCCGTCATCGCCGAGACCTTCGAGCGCATCCATCGCTCGAACCTGGTGCAGATGGGCGTGCTGCCGCTGCAGTTCCTGTCGGACGGCTGGCAGCGCCTGGGCCTGACCGGCGAGGAGATCGTCTCGATCCGCGGCCTGCAGGACCTGTCGCCGCGCAAGCAGCTGATCGTCGAGCTGTACCGCCCGTCGGACGGCCGCATCGCGCGCTTCCCCGTGCGCTGCCGCATCGATGGCCCGACCGAGCTGGAGTATTTCCAGAACGGCGGCGTGCTGAACTACGTGCTGCGCAACCTCGCCGGCGGCGCGGCTTAGGAACCCGCCGGGGACATGTACCGTCTTCGGTACGTGTCCCCCTCGGGCAAGCGCCCCTCAGCAGTGGCGGGGGACACGCACTGAAGTGCATGTCCCCTAACCGCTCCACTTCACGGCCTCGTGAAACGCGCGGCCGTCCCATCTCCGATTAAGTGCGCCGCGATGCGGAAAGCTTTTGTCGCCCTTTTGCTGCTGTTGATGCTGTCGCCGACGGCGGCGCCGGCGCGCGCCCGGCCGCCGGTCGTGGTCGAGCTGTTCACAGCCCAGGGCTGCTCGTCCTGTATCGACGCCAACGCCCAGGTCAGCGAACTCGCTGAACGGCCCGACGTCCTGGCCCTGACGTTCGCGGTCGACTACTGGGACTACCTGGGCTGGCCGGACACCTTCGCCAGGCCTGAGTTCACCGAGCGCCAGCGCGCCTACGCCCGCAAGCTGGCCCTGCGCGAGGTCTACACGCCGCAGGTGGTAGTCGACGGCCGGGCGCAGGCCTCCGCCGTCAAGGGCGAGGCGGTCGAGACGCTGGTCGCCACCGCGCTCAAGACCCCCGGCAATCCGCCCGACATGCTGTTCATCGGCAGCCGCCGCGTCGCCGTCGGCTCCGGTCCCTCGCCGCGCGGCGGGGCGGATGTCTGGCTGATCCGCTACGACCCACGCGCGCTGGAGGTCACGCCCCGGCGCGGCGACAACAAGGGCCAGGTTTTGGTCCAGCGCAACATCGTCCGCGAAGTCGTGCGCATCGGCAGCTGGCGCGGCAAGCCGACCGCCTATCGCCTGCCGTCGACGACGGTGGAGGGGCTGGCCATGGCGGTGCTGGTCCAGGCGCCGAAGGGCGGCAAGATCCTCGGCGTGGTCGCGCGGTAGCAGCGCTGCGTGGTTCGAGACGCACCCTGCGGGCGCTCCTCACCATGACGAACAGAATTGCAATTCACGGCTCTGCGTCATCCTGAGGCGCGATCCGTGTGGATCGCGTCTCGAAGGACGCCCCTACACCCGCAGCATCAGCCCGCCGTCGACGCCCAGCGCCTGGCCGGTCACGAAGCCGCCGTCGTCGGACGCCAGGAACAACGCCGCGCGGGCGATGTCGATGGGCTGGCCGAGGCGCTTGAGGGCGGCCTTTTTCGCCCACAAGGCGGCGATCTCGTCATGCTCGAAGCTGGCGGCGGTCATGCCGGTCGCGATGGCGCCGGGCAGGATTGCGTTGGCTGTGACGCCCTGCCGGCCGAGTTCGAGGGCGAAGGTCCGCATCATGCCCACCACGCCGGCCTTGGACGCCGAATAGGCCACCAGGCCGTTGTCGGTGTGCCTGGCCATGATCGAGGCGGTGAAGATCAGCCGGCCGACGCCCGACTTCACCAGATGCGGCACGGCCTCGCGGCTGATGCGGAAGGCGGCGCGCAGGTTGATGGCGATCTGGCGGTCGAAGGCCTCGTCGCTGGTCTCGCCAACCGGCGCCGAGCCGCTGACGCCGGCGTTGTTGTAGACGATGTCGAGACCGCCGAAGGCTTCCACGGCCCTGGCCACGATGGACGCGGGCGCGCCGTCCTCGCTGATGTCCTGGCCCAGGGCGACGATGGCAGGATTGTCGAAGGTGAGATTGGCGGTCGGCCGGTCGACGGCCAGCACCCGGGCGCCCTCGCTGGCGAACAGATCGGCGCTGGCCCGGCCGATGCCGCTGGCCGCGCCGGTGACGATGGCCCTGCGGCCTTCAAGTCTGCCCATGATCGTCCCGTCCCTGTGTCCCGGCGTCTTGCCGGCCGGACAAAATGAAACCCCCGCTGCCGGAGGGGAAGGCAACGGGGGTTCATTACGGAGGGGTTTAGAGTGTCGGCCGATCCGAAGCCCGCGATCCAGGGGGGGCTGGGGGGGCTGTTCAGGATCCGGAACCTGCGAGGCTTCTGACCGGCCGACCATCAGAACTTGATGTCCGTTACCGGCGCGCGCGCGTCCGAAATAAGGTCATTTATGGGCGCTGCGTGACCGCTGTTCGACAATTCGTCCAAGCGTGGCTTTTCCGCGACGCCTCTCGCCAAACCCCCGCGTTTGGCGTTAGCCTCGTGATCGGAATGGCTTTCGATCCGACATACGCGCAACCCCGGTCAGCCGTGGTCTTTTTCGAGCGGCGGGAACTGGAGCGACTGCTCCGCCTGTACGGGCAGATGGTCGCCGCCGGGGAGTGGCGCGACTACGCCATCGCGGGCCTGTCCGAGAGCTGCGTGTTCAGCGTCTTCCGGCGGGCGTCGGAACAGCCTCTCTACCGCATCGAGAAGCGCCCGGCCCTGGCCCGCAAGCAGGGCGCCTGGGCCGTGCTGACCCAGTCGGGCCATATCCTCAAGCGTGGCCACGAGTTGGAGCAGGTGCTCAAAGTCTTCGACAAGGGCCGGTTCACCGTCGTGAAGTAGGCGCGAAAAAGCCCCGCCGGTGTTCCGACGGGGCCTTCCTTTTTACTCTGTGTCCCCGATCGGCCTTGCGGCCGTCCGGGATGACAACCTAGCCGCGGCGGCCGCCCATGAAGGCGAGCAGGAACTGGAACAGGTTGATGAAGTCCAGATACAGGCTCAGCGCGCCCATGTTGGTAGCAACGGCCATGCCCTCGCCGCTGTCCTTGACCTGGTAGTAGGTCATCTTCAGCCGCTGGGTGTCGTAGGCGGTCAGGCCGGCGAAGATCAGCACGCCGAACGAGTTGATGATCCAGTACAGCGCCGGGAGATTCAGGAACATGTTCACCAGGCTGGCGATGACCAGGCCCCAGACGCCCATGATCAGGAAGCTGCCGAAACCGGTCAGGTCCTTCTTGGTGGTATAGCCGACCAGGCTCAGCGCGCCGAAGGCGGTGGCCGTGATCAGGAAGGTCATGAACACCGAGGCGCCGGTGTAGATCAGCAGCCAGATGCCCAGGCCCGCGCCGATCGCGGTGACGATCGACCAGTAGTAGATGCCCGATGTGCGGGCGCTCATGTTGCGCATGCCGAACATGGCGACGAGCACCATGGCGAGCGGCGCGAAACGCACGATCTGGCCGAGGAGGGTGAAGCCGGCCAGTGCGCCCGTGGGGGTCGTCACATACAGCAGGCTGGTCACGGCGGGGATGCTGGACGTCGCATAGGCCAGCGCGGCCGACAGCAGCAGACCCAGCGCCATCTTGTTGTAGACGCCGAGCATGAAGCTGCGGAGGCCGGCGTCCATGGACATGTCGCCAGCCTGAGGGATCGAGCGCGAAGCGCCGCGTTCGAAGTCGCTCATTGAAATAGCCCTTTCAAGACGCCCGTCTTGGGCGCCTGCTGAATATCGGGAGTGCGGCCGCCTGACGCAAGGCTCCATAAACAAGGGACTGCTTCGCGAAGTGTAGCTGTCCCCTTCGCCGCGACAGGGGACAGCTACGCCCTGCGGGCGAAGCAGTCCCCCGAGGTTACTCCGCCCGCAACACCGGCGCGGGGCGCTTGGACAGAGCCTGCATCGCCGCCAGCAGGCCGCCCAGCGTGGCGAGGCCCGAGGCGGCGGCCAGCAGCGTCGTGACCCCCGCCCAGTCGACGCTCCATTTCGCCTCGAACACCTTGACCACAACAGGCCAGGCCGCCGCATAGCCGAGGGCCACGCCGGCAAGGCCCGCAATCAGGCCGACAGCCCCGTACTCGACGCCGTAGGCGATCAGGATCTGCAGGCGCGAGCCGCCGAGCACCTTGAGCGTCGCCGCTTCGCGGGCCCGGGCCCGGGCGCCCGCCGCAATAGCCCCGGCCAGCACCAGCAGACCCGCCAGCGCCGCGACCGAGGCCGCGCCCTGAATGGCCAGCACCAGCCTGCTGAGCATCTCGGTCGCCGCCTCCAGCTGCTCGCGCACGCTGATCACGTTGACCATCGGAAAGTCCTGGCCGAGCGCGCGTGTGACGCGGGCTTCCTGACCCTTGTCGCCCTTGGCGATCGCCACCTGCGGCAGGACCGCGCCTTCAAGCGCCGAGGGGTTGATGATGATCGGGAAGGCCGGACCAAAGCCCCCCCAGTCGACCTTGCGCAGCACCGCGACTTTCACGTCGATCTCGCGGCCGAGGACATTGAGCGTGACGCTGTCGCCGACCTTCAGGCCGGCGCCGTGCGCGGCGTCCGCCTCCATGGCGATGACGGGCTCGCCGGAATAGTCGGCGGTCCACCAGCGGCCCTCGACGATGCCGGCTTCCTTCGGTTGCGGGCCGAGGACCGAGATCTGGATGTCGTTGTCATAGGCCCAGCGCTCGCTGTCCTTGATCGTCTTGAGATCGACCGGCTCGCCCTTGATGCGGACGATGCGACCGGTCGTGAAGGGCGCGCGGAGCCAGTTGCGATCCGTCAGGGGGACAGCGAAGGCCTTGCCGACGGCGAGGTCGAACGCGGCTGCGCGGTCGCCCGGGATTTCGGTGAAGACCATGGCGGGCGCCGTCTTGGGCGCGACCTCGCTGACCTGGGCCAGCAGGCTGGACTGGATCAGCACCACGGCCGCCAGCAAGGCGACCCCGAGCCCGATGGCCGGGGCTGCCGTGCGGGCGGCTGAGCGGGGCCCGGCCAAGTTGGCGATGCCGATGCGCACGGGCCCACGGGCGAAACCACGTAGCCGACCCGCCAGCAGGGCCGCGCCGCGGCCGAGCGCCCAGAGCAGGCCGAAGGCGACCACGACGCCGGCGATCATGATCCCGGCGGCCATCGGGGTCGGCGCTGTAACGACGGCGAGGGCGGCCAGACCCAGCCCCGCCAGGATGGCGACGACCACCTCCGGCCCGAACGCCAGGCGGCCGGTCAGGTCGCGGCGGAACAACGAGGAGGGCGGTGTCGCCCGGGCGCGGGCCAGCGGCGCCAGGCTGAATGCGGCGGCGGCGAGCAGGCCGAAGGCGGCGGCCTTGAGCAGAGGCATGGGATAGACCGCGAACAGCGCCGGGACCGGAAGCTGGTCCTTCGCGAGCTGGCCGAGAATCAGCGGCGCGACCGCTCCGATGGCCAGTCCAATGGCCACCCCCAGCAAGGACAACACGGCGATCTGGATGAGGTAGAGATTGCGAATGAACGCGCCCTCGGCGCCCAACGCCTTGAGCACCGCGATCGAGGGCTTGCGTTGCTCGAGATAGGCCGACACCGCGCCGGCAACGCCAAGTCCGCCGGCGACCAGAGAGGCCAGCCCGATGAAGCCGAGGAAGTATTCCAGCTGGTCGATCAGCCGCTTGATCCCGCCGCCCGCGTCGTTGCGGCCGCGCGCCTCGAAGCCCTCCTTCTTGAGGGTCTTCACCAGAGCGTCGATGGACGCGTTGCTCGCATACTGCGGCCTGAGCGCGATACGCACGGCTTCATTGGTGTTGGGCATGCCGGGCTGCAGGAAGCCGCCGTTGACCACGGCCGGCAGGGTGGTCAGCACACGTGGGCCGAGGCCAAAGCCGCGGCCCAGCCGGTCGGGCTCCTGCACCAGCACGGCGCGGGCGACGAACTTCGCCTCGCCGATCAGGAAATGGTCACCGAGCTTGAGGTGCAGGCGGTCGAGTAGAGCCTGTTCGACCACCGCGCCGGTGGCGTCGCCGTCCGGTGCGAAGGCGGCGGCCAGTGTCGGCGCGCCCTGCAGGACGACCTTTCCGGCCAGCGGATAGGTGTCGGACACGCCGCGCAGCTCGACCAGGCGACGATCGCCGGTCGGCGCGTCTGCCATGGCGGAGGCGGCGGCCGAGAAGGCCGTCTGGCCGAGCGCGTTGAACCGCGCCAGCTCGGCCGGCGTGAACATCCGGCGGTCGACGGAGATGCGCAGATCGCCGCCGAGGATCTCGCGGGCCTGGACTGCCAGACCGGCGCGGAAGGCCTCGGCCGTCGAGCCTGCGGCGGCGATGGCCGCGACCCCCAGGGCCAGGCAGGCGAGAAAGATGCGGAATCCGGCGACCCCGGACCGCAGCTCGCGCAAGGCGAAGCGGAGCGAAAGGGGCATCAGGCGTCGCCGACGATCTGGCCGGCGGCCATGGTCACCTGGCGGTCGGCGCGGGCGGCGAGGGCCGTGTCGTGAGTCACCAGCACCAGGGCCGCGCGGGTCTCGGCCACGAGGTCGAACATCATGTCGGCGACCCCGGCGGCGTTGGCCGCGTCGAGGTTGCCGGTCGGCTCGTCGGCGAACAGCAGCGCCGGCTGGATGGCCAGGGCGCGGGCCAGGGCCACGCGCTGCTGCTCGCCGCCCGACAGCTGGGTCGGATAGTGGCGCAGCCGGTCGGTGAGTCCGACACGAGCCAACCAGTCACGGGCGGCCTTCGCAGCGTTGGCGATCCCGGCCAGTTCGAGCGGCGCGGCGACGTTTTCCTCAGCCGTCATGTTGGGCAGCAGGTGGAACGACTGGAAGACCAGCGAGACCCTGCCCCGCCGCAGCCGGGCCCGGCCGTCCTCGCCCAGCGTCGCGAGATCCTGACCGAACAGGCGGACGATCCCCGAGGTTGGCCGCTCCAGCCCGGCCGCCACCGCGATCAGCGATGACTTGCCCGAGCCGGACGGCCCGACCACCGCGACCCGCTCGCCCGGACCGACCGCCAGGCTGACGCCGCGCAATATCTCTACCGGTCCGGCGACGGACGGGAGGGTCAAGGTCACGGCCTCAAGGGTCAGGGGCGTGTCGGTCGGCGCGGCGTCGAACATCCGGGTGATTGTCTTCTTTGAGAGGAGAAATGGCGCAGGGGGTTTTGGTCTGATCGGTGTTCACCCTACATAGGGTGAAGCCATGCCCAGCACACCTTACGGTCCCGTCACACGTCGCGCGTTCGGCGCCCTGATCCTCGGGGCGGCCGCCGCGCCGGCGTTCGCGGCGGCCAAACCCCGCATCGTGACGATGCTCGGCGACTCGATCACGGCCGGCTACGGCCTGCCCGCGCGCGACGCCCTGCCCGCCCGGCTCGAGGCCAGTCTGGCCAGGCTGTCGCCCGGGACGCGCGTACGCAGCGCAGGGGTCAGCGGTGACACCAGCGCCGGCGGCGCGGCCCGCGTCGACTTCAGCGTCCAGTCTGACACCGCCGTCTGTGTTGTGGCGCTGGGCGGCAACGACCTCTTGCAGGGACTCGACCCGAAACAGACCCGGGCCAACCTCGACCGGATCATCCGTCGCCTGCAGGCGCGCAGGATCACCGTGGTGCTGGCGGGCCTGACCGCGCCGACCGCGATCGGCCGCGGCTATTCCCGGGAGTTCGGCGCGGTGTTTCCCGCGCTGGCCGCGCGGTATCACGTGGCGCTCTATCCGAATCTGCTCGAAGGGGTGGCGGGCGTCGCCCGGCTGAACCAGCGGGACGGCATCCATCCGAACGCCACCGGCGTCAGCATCATCGCCGCCCGCCTTGCGCCGGTGGTCGCCAGGGCGCTGGCGGGGCGGAAATGATCCGACTGTTCGCCGCCATCGCCGTTCCGGACGACATCGGCGAGCCTCTGTTGCACCGGCAGCACGGGCTTTCGGGCGCGCGCTGGCGACCGTTGGAGGCCCTGCACATCACACTGCGGTTCTTCGGCGACATGCAGGAGACCCTGGCCGAAGACCTGGACCTTGAGCTGTCGCGCATCACCTCGGCGCCGTTCGGCCTGACGCTCGACGGCGTCGGCGCATTCGGCGAGGGGCCGGACATCCATGCGGTCTGGGCCGGCGTGGCCGAAAGCGAGCCGCTGCGCGTTCTGGCCAGTCGCTGCGAATCCGCCGCCCGGCGGGCAAGGCTGTCCGCTGACGCACGCGCCTACCGGCCCCATCTGACGATGGCCTATTTGCGCCGGCCCGATCCTGTCGACGTGGCGGGGTGGATCCAGGCCAACAGCCTGCTCCGGTCGCCGCCGTTCGCGGTGGACAGGTTCGGACTCTATTCG
>JBKJII010000063.1:0-7512 GCA_046598505.1 Caulobacter sp.
AGCGCGGTATTGGCGACGGAGGTCAGGGCGCCCTGGGTCATTGTCACGTCGATCAGGGCCGTGCCACCCGTCGTCAGCCGGATCGCTTCGGCGCCGCCGGAGATGGTGGGGGAACCATCGCCCAGGTCGTTCGAAGTCAGGTCGAGGATGAGATTGCTGTCAGGGCTCTGCAGCCAGATGCCGCGGCCGGCCGGGTTGTTGATGTTGACGTCGCCAGTGTTGGCGAAGAACTGGACCGCCTGGACCGTAATCTGGTCGCCGGCGCTGCCGGTGACATGCAGGCCGCCGAGGCCGATGATCACCGAGTCGCCGAGGGCGAGGCCGAGCTCACCCTGTGTCGTGTAGGTGATGCCGGCGGCGTAGACGCCCGTGCAGAGGAACTGATCGGTTCCGCCCGCGTTCACCGTTGGATCCCCGCACTCGTCGGCGGCCAGCGCCGTCGTCGGCGCAAGAGCGACTGCCGAAACCGACGCCGCGCCCGCGATCAGGCTGGCGGCCACCAGCGATGAGCTGGCGAAGAGCGATACACGGCGACGGGTCGTGGCGTTGGTAACGGACATCTGGAAACCCCCTAGGCAAACGGGCGAGCGCGCGCAGCTCCCCGCCGATAAAAACGTCGTTCACCGAACCTATAGGATGCGACAATTCGCGCGTCTATGGCTTTTCGATGAACTCCTCGGGTTGTTCGCGTGACAGGGGAATTAGACTTGTTAACCATACCCCGATCTGGGTGGAGACCTCATACTGCTGGCATACACACGCCTACCGCCCGGCCCGGAAGCGGGCTAGTTTCGCGGCGCCACGACCCTGTTCCCGGGATTCCGCTTCATGGAAATCGCTTACGACGTTCGCGCCCTGGACGCCGATGTACAGGCCGCCTACGGCCGGCTTCTGCCGCAGCAGGACGATCTTGTCTCGCGCGGAAAGCTGCTCTGGAAATTCGAACAACACCCTGCCGCGAAAGGGGCCATCGCCACGGCGAACCTCGACGGGGCCATCGTCGGCATGGTCGGGTTTGCCCCGGCCCGGCTGCGTGTCGGCGGACGGCGGGTCATCGCCCATCAGGCCCTCGACACGGTCGTCGACCCGGTCTGTCGCGGCAAGGGCGTGTTTGTTGGTCTTGGCCGCGCCTTCTATGCGGCGGCAGACCGGCTCGGGACTGAAATCGCCTACGGCTTTCCGAACGAAAACGCCGCCCCGGGGTGGTTTGGCAAACTCGATTGGGCCCGACTCGGCACCCCGCCCTTCCTGGTCAACCCCCTGAACGCGGGATACTTCGCCCGCCGCTTACTGGGCGCCGCCGGCTCCATTTTCGATGTCCTGCCCCTCTCGCTGACGGGCCGGCCGGCCGGCGCCGCCCGGGCCGTGGTGGTTGATCGGTTCGACGCGCGGGTCGACGCGCTGTGGGAATCCTTCGCCGCGACCATCCCCTGCGCCGTGGACCGTGCCAGCGACTACCTGAACTGGCGACTGTTCGATCATCCGACCGCAAGGTACGAGACCCGCGCGGTCTATGGCGACGACGGCGCCATGCGCGCCTTCGTCACAACCCATCTGGCCGACAAGCACGGCGGCCGTATCGGCTACATCATGGAAGTGATGCACCGGCCCGAGGCCGAGGCAGACGCGGTGATGCTGCTGAAGCTGGCCATTTCCGACATGCGGGCGAAGAAGACGGACGCCGTCCTCGCCTGGGCCGCGCCACATGCGCCCAACTATCGCGCCTGTCGCCGGGCGGGCTTCCTGCCGATGCCGGACCGGATCCGGCCGATCCACCTCTATTTCGGCGGCAAGGCCCTCACGGCAGACACCGAAGGCGTCATGACCCGGCCCGAGGACTGGTATCTCAGCTACCTCGACTCGGACACCGTCTGAGCATGGTCGCGCGGTTCATCCTGTCGCTCGACTGCGAAGGCAAGTGGGGCGTCGCCGACCACCTGACGCCGCGCGATCACGCGGCCCTGTCGGACGAACGGCTGCGCGCCGCCTACGCCGGCGTGCTGTCGGCCCTGGCCGAGTTCGATATTGCGGCGACCTTCGCCTTCGTCGGGACCTTCAGCCTTACGGCCGAGCGGCTCGTGGCGATGCGACCGGCCCTGGCGGAGCTGGCCCGCGATCTGCCCGGCTACCTTGAGCCGGCCCTGGAGGACATGACATCCGGCACAGGGCAGGGCTGGACCGGCGACTGGGCCGTTGAGGCCGTGGACGCCGCGCGCCAGCATCACGAGATCGGCCTGCACGGGGCGACCCACATTCCCTGGACCTGGCCCGGCATGACGCCGGACCTGGCCCGCCGCGAGCTGGGTCTGCTGTTCGCCGAAAAGGCCCCGATCCTGCGCCGGACGACGACCTATATCTTCCCGCGCAACGCCGGCGACCATCCGGGGCTGCTGGACGAATTCGGCATTGCCGGCCTGCGGGCCACGCGGACCTTCTCCAGCCGCGTCGCGTCGCTGGTCTCCGAATTCAACATCTTCGAAAGGCCGGAGGGGGTTCCGCCGCCCGCCACTCCGCTGTCGATCCCGGCGGGATACTTCGTCAACTGGATGAGCGGCGGCCGCAAGCTGGTCCCGCCCGCGCTGAGCCGCCTGCGGGCGCGGCGTCTGCTGGAGCAGGGCGCCAGCACCGGCGAGACGGTGCACTACTGGACTCACCCGGAAAACATCGCGTCGGCCCCCGCTACGCTGGAGGTCCTGCGCGGCATTCTGGCGGAGGTCGCTCGCCTTCGCGACGCCGGCCGTTGCGAGGTCCTGACCCAGGACGGCTGGTGCCGCCGCATCGACCCGGCCCACGTCGCCGCCAGCGAGGCGAAGCGCGACGCCCTTCTGGGCGCATGACCCGCTGGTCGGCCCTTCGGGCTCTGGCCTGGGCGACCCTCGCGGCATTGCTGCTGGCCCTCTGGGGCGGCTGGATCACCACCACGCCCGCCAAGGCTGACGGCGAACAGAACCTGCAGATGGCCCTCTCGCTGGCGCATCGCGGCGTCATCTCGACGGGCGCGGCCGGCGCGCGGCCTGACATGTTCCGCGAACCCCTGCCCGCCTTTAGCGGCGCGGCGATCATCCGCGGGGTCGAGGCGTTCAAGGGTCGCACTGCTGATGACGCCTGGGCGAGCGGCGAGCGGGTGCGCTGGCTGAAGACACAGAACCTGCTCTGGCTGGCCTTGGTCAGCCTCGCTGTATTCGGCGCGGCAAGGACACTGGGCGTCAGTCGGGCAGGCGCGCTGACGGCGCTGGCGCTGGTCAACGTCGCCGCCTTCGGCCTGCGTCGCGAGTTCGTCGACAGTCTCGGCACGGACCTGGCGGGCGCCGCGCTCCTGACGACGGCGGCCGGGCTGCTGACGAAGGGCTGGGTCTCGGGTCGCTGGCGCTGGTGGCTGGCGGCCGGGACGGCGTTTGGCCTGGCGATCCTGGTCAAGGCCAGCCTTCTCTATGTCGTGATCGGCCTGGCCGTGTCGCTGACTGTGCTGGCTGCCTGGCGCAAGCACGGCTGGCCCGGAAACAACCGGGGCGTCGCGGTGATCCTGCTGCTGCTCTCGACAGCCGCCGTCATCACGCCGTGGAGCGAGCGCAACGCCCGCCTGTTCGGCACGCGGGCGATCACCGATCGGGGTGGCGAAGTGCTGCTGCTGCGCGCCTACGAGGACCAGGTGTCGCCGGACGAGTATCGCGGCGTCTGGTGCGTCTACGCCCCCTCGCGCTTGCGGCCGTCCATCTGTCGCCTGACCGGCTGGACCGGCGCAGACCTGCAGCCGGGCGGCGCGCTGGGACGGTTCAGCCGTGCGCAGCCGCGCGATCCCGCGGTCGTCCGGCGCGCCGCCGAAGCCGGAACCGGCCCGGCGCCCGGCCTCAGCTTCTACCGCACGGCCAAGGCCCGCTATCAGGTGCTGGTCGAGCGCAACGCCGGCGGGACTGCGCCCCTGACAGCGGCCGACGCCGCGGCGAAGGCGGAGGCTCTGGCCCTGATCAAGGCCAGGCCGGACCTGCACCTGCTGATGACCCCCGCCTATCTCTGGCGCGGTCTGGGCGGCCTGACCGCGTGGCTGGGGCTGGCCGCGGCCATCGCCCTGCTGCGTCGCCGGGACGATCTGGCGGTGTTCCTGCTCCCCGCCGTAGGGCTCGGACTGTTCCTCGCGCTCTTCAGCCACTTCATTCCGCGCTACGCATGGCCCATGATCCCGTTTGCATGCGTGACCCTGCCCCTGATCCTCGAAACCGCTCTGCAAAAGGTCCGCCCGCCAGGCCGGCCCCCAGGCGCCTTGCGGTCCTGATTCCCGCCTATAACGAGGCGGAAGCGATCGGCGACGTCGTGGCCGGCGTGCTGGCCCAGCAACCCTCGCTGGTGAAGGCGGGCGTGGCTCTGACGGTAATCGTGGTCGATGACGGCTCGATCGACGGGGCCGGCGCTATCGCCTCGCAGGTCGGGGCCGATCTGGTTATTCGCCACAAGGTCAACCGCGGTCTCGGCGCCGCCGTGCGCACGGGCCTGCAGCGCGCCCGCGACGAGGGCTTCGACCTGCTGCTCAAGCTGGATGCCGATGGCCAGCACGACCCCGGCGACATCCTGGCGATGATCACGCCGATCCTCCATGACGAGGCGGAGGTGGTCTACGGCTGCCGCTTCGGGCGGATCGCCTATCGCATGCCGATGGTCCGGCGCTGGGGCAACGCGGTGTTCTGCGCCTTGATGCGCGGCCTGACCGGCTGGCCGCTGAGGGACAGCCAGCCCGGCATTATCGCCGTCTCGAAGGACTATCTGAAGGTCGCTCACCTGCCCGGCAGCTACAACTACGCCCAGCAGGTTCTGCTCGACGCCTTCCACAAGGGCATGCGGTTCGCCCAGGTCGACGTGTCGTTCCGCGCCAGGACCAGTGGCCGGTCGTTCGTCTCGCTGGCCT
The DNA here is from genome assembly GCA_046598505.1 of Caulobacter sp. Lineage (GTDB taxonomy): Bacteria > Pseudomonadota > Alphaproteobacteria > Caulobacterales > Caulobacteraceae > Caulobacter. The sequence goes on from JBKJII010000063.1 coordinate 4,898, forward strand.
ACCCGTTCAAGGCGCTGGGTCAGATCTTCTGGCTGCTGGTGTCGCTGAAACCGCTGAACGTGTTCGGTCCGATCGGCGCGGCCTTCCTTCTGCTCGGTGGCGGAGTCGCGGCCTGGCAGATGGCCCACTGGTTCACGGGCGATGCGGCCAGGCCGGTCGAGAACGTCAATCTGGTGCTGGGCAGCGCCCTGTTCGGGCTGCAGACCCTGTTCTTCGGCGTGTTGGCCGAGCTTATCGTTCGCCGACGCTGATCCGGTCCGACAGGGCATTGAACCAGCGCCGGCCCGGGGACTCGATCCAGCGGTAGGTCAGGGTCGCCAGGCCGACGACAACGGCCAGGAAACCGAGCGTCGCGAGATCACCGATCCAGCGCGAGCCGAAGTCGAGGTCGAGCGTCGCGCCCTGCACCAGCAGGTCGGTCCCGGTGATGGCCCCATAGGCCGCCGCCACGCCGAACACCGCCAGCACCAGCGGGTAGTGGATGAGATAGATGGAGTAGGACACTTCGCCCCAGGCCATCAGCATCGGGATCTTCATCAGCCGCGACAGGGGTCCCGCTTCGAAGGCGAAGATGAAGACGATGATCGCGAACATCAGCGCCGAGGCAGGCCAAAGGGTCTGGTCCCAGAACCACATCGCCCCGAACGCCAGCACCGGCGCGGCAAACTCGACCCACCCCGGCAAGCTCCAGTCCCGCGCGCGGAACAGACCGTGCAGGCGCTGGGCGAGGACCCCCATGAAGAAGCCGCAGACGCCGCGCGTGAGGGCAGTATGTCCCTCCCAGGGATCGTTGTGCGCCAGCCAGTAGAGCAGCAGGCTCGCGCCGCCCGCCAGCACCAGCGCCGTCGCCAGGGGGCGCCGCAGCACCGAGGTCGCCGCGAAGATCACGCAGACCGCCAGCTCGACGCTGATGCTCCAGCTGGGGATGTTCCAGCTGAACCTGTCGAACAGACCCAGTCCCTGGACGAGCAACACGTTCGCCGCCAGCGCGGTCAGACTGGTGTCGTTCGAAAACGCCGGCCGGCCGAGGTCGTGACCCAGCTTCAGCCCCACGATCCAGCGGGCGGTCTCCATGGCCACGACCGCGGCAAGGGTGAGGATATGCAGCGGATAGAGACGGCCGAACCGGCGCAGGAAGAACCGCACGCGATGGGCGCCGCTGGTCAGCTTGTCGCCGTAGGCATGGGCGATCACGAAGCCGCTCAGGGCGAAGAAGAAGTCCACGGCGATGAATCCGTGGCGGGTCAGCCAGGCGTCATTGACGTGGCTGAGCACTCGAAAATGGTACAGGGCGACCCACAGGGCGCAGAGACCGCGCCAGCTGTCGAGCACTGAGAAACGCATACGCGGCATCGCCCCCGCCAATCGGTCTTCCGGGCTTAAGCGGTCGTCGCCCGACGAGCAAGCGCCGCAACTGGTCAAGGCCCTGCCCCTCCGCTAAGCGTCAGGCCTTGCGGCCGGCGACGCCCGCTCCGGGACAGTTTTGAATGAAGCTTGGCGACGGATTGCTGCGCGGCGCATCGGCGTCCTTCGCCATGCGGATCGTCGGCATGGGCCTGTCCTGGCTCGTGGTGGTGATGCTCACCCGCCTGCTCGGGGCGGAGGGCTACGGGACCTATGCGTTCCTGCTGTCGGCGGCGACCGTACTCAGTCTCCCGGCCAATTTCGGCGCCTCGATGCTGCTGGTGCGGGAAGTCGGCGCAGCCCAGGCCACCGAGGACTGGGGCCGGATGCGCGGGGCGGCGCAGTGGGCCCTGCGCTACTCGCTGTTCATGTCGCTGCCGATCATCACGATCACGGCGGTCGTGCTGCTCTTTCTTCCGCACCTCATCCCGCCAACGGTCCGACCGGGCCTGATCTGGGCCGTTGCGCTGATCGCGTTGATGCCGCTGACCGCTCTGCGCGGTGGCATTCTGCGCGGCCTGCGGCAGGTGGTTCTGGGCCAGGCGCCCGAGCAGATCGTCAGGCCGGCCGCGCTGCTGCTCCTGCTGCTACTGCCGTTCCTCTGGAGCCGGGGCGTCCATTCGCCCGCCGCCGCGATGGCCGCCAACGTCGGCGCGGTGCTGATCGCATGGACAGTCGGAGCGATCATTCTCGCCCGCTTCTGGCCCGCCCAGGCCCGGGTCGCGACGCCCGTCTATGACGGCGCCCGCTGGCGACGCAGCCTGCTGCCGCTCGGCCTCAGCAACGGCATGTATGTCATCGACGGCGAGCTGGCCGTGCTGATTCTGGGCTTCATCGCCACCCGCGAGGAGACCGGCGTGTTCAAGGCGGCGGCCCAGTTCGCCCTGTTCGCCGAGCTCGGCTACGCGGTCGTCAACGTCAACATCGCCCCCCGCCTCGCCGCCGCCTGGGCCAGGGCGGATCTGGCCGAAACGCAACGTATCGTCACCCAGGGCGCGCGGCTGTCGATCGCCTACTGCGTCCCGGTCGCGCTGGCGCTGATCATCTTCGGGAAATGGGGCGTTCCACTGCTGCTGGGCCGCGACTTCGAAGCCTCCTGGCCGCCGCTGATCCTCCTTTGCCTCGGCCAGATCGTCAACGCGGCCTTCGGCTCGGCCAACGCCGTCCTGAACATGTCGCACAACGAGCGCTGGAACACGGTCGGCTTCGCG
>JBKJII010000165.1:0-2072 GCA_046598505.1 Caulobacter sp.
GCGCCGGTGCCGCAGGCCTTGGTCAGTCCTGCGCCGCGTTCCCAGACGCGCAGGCGGATGTGGTCGGGCGCGGTGACGTGGGCGAAGCCGACGTTGACCCCCTCGGGAAACATCGGGTGGTGCTCGATGAGACTGCCGGACCCGTTGACCAGGGCGTCGGTCGGCTCCTGGTCGACGAAAAACACCACATGCGGGTTGCCCATGTTGACGGCGCCCGGCGTGTGCAGATGCGGGGCGTCGATCGGACCGACCTGCAGCTCGATGCCTTTGGTGTCCATCTCCTCGGCCAGCGGGATGCGATCCCAGCGCAGCTCGGGCGGCCCCATGTCGACGGCGACGCGGTGGTCGCCGGCGCGGGTCGCCGACAGCAGGCCGGCTTCGGTCTCGATCACCGTGTCGTCTCCACCGGCGGCCTCCATCAGCAGCCAGGCCACGCAGCGGGTGGCGTTGCCGCAGGCGTCGACCTCGCCGCCGTCGGCGTTCCAGATGCGCATGAAGGCGTCCGCGCGGGTCGTCGGCTCGATGGCGATCAGCTGGTCGCAACCCACGCCGTTGACGCGGTCGGCGATGGCCCGCGCCTCGTCCGGCGTCGGCCGGAAGGCCTCGCTACGCGCCTCGATCACAACGAAGTCGTTGCCGAGGCCATTCATCTTGAGAAACGGGCGCGTCATGTCAGGGGAGATATAGGGCCTTTGTGAACGTCTACCAAAGGCGGAGCGGCCCGCAATCAGGGGACAGCTTACCTATTTCGTTTCGCGACCCTGCGACCCGCGCGGACGGCTGGGCGAAACAGGTAAGCTGTCCCCTGATTGCCTCGGATTGCCGAATTGAACCTTACACACCCGTAATGTCCTCAGGGCTTGCCCGGCCCTCCCGCCAACCTATGCTCCCCGGCCTGTTCCTCCGCCGAGGTCTTCTATGAAATTCTCAGCCTTTCTCGCGGCCGCCGCCGTGCTGGTCGCCGCGCCGGTAATGGCCGCGACCGAGACACCGTTCGAGTGGCTTGAGCAGGTCGACAGCGGGCGGTCGATGGACTGGGTGGGGGCGGAGAACGCCAGGACCCTGCCGGTGCTGACTGGCGACGCGCGGTTCGCCGGGCTGCAGGCCGACGCGCTGGCCATCCTGTCGGCCAAGGACCGCATCCCGACCCCGGCCTTCATCGGCGACCAGGTGTTCAACTTCTGGCAGGACGCCACCCACGTTCGCGGCGTCTGGCGACGGACATCGCTGGCCAGCTACCGCACGGCCGAGCCGCAGTGGGAGACGGTGCTCGACCTGGACGCACTGGCCACCGCCGAGCACGCCAACTGGACCTGGAAGGGCGCCGACTGCCGCCCGGTGACGCATGACCGCTGCCTGATCGAGCTCAGCAACGGCGGCAAGGATGCCGTCGAGATCCGCGAATTCGACCTCAAGACCAAGGCCTTCGTCGACGGCGGCTTCCGTCTGCCGGAGAGCAAGCAGACCGTCGCCTGGCTTGACCCCGACACCCTGATCCTGACCCGCGACTGGGGCCCCGGTACGACCACCGAGTCCGGCTACGGCTTCGTGGTGAAGACCCTCAAGCGCGGCCAGACGCTGGACCAGGCTGTCGAGGTGTTTCGCGGCGATGTGAAGGACGTCAGCGCCAGCCCGCGCGTCCTGCGCGACGGCAACGGTCGGCAAGTCGTTCTGCTTGAGCGGGGAACGGACTTCTTTCACACTCAGTATTCGCAGCTTGACGCCAACGGCGTGACGCCGCTCTCGCTGCCGCAACGGTCACGCCTCTATGGCCTTGTCGACGGCGACCTGATCTTCTCCATCGAAGAGGACTGGACCCGTCCTCGATGGAAAGGCGACGACAAGCCGGTGACATTCACGGCCGGCTCCCTGGTGTCGGCGAGTCCGTCGGCTCTCAAGCCCCTCAAGGCGAACGAGATTTTCGGCAACGACTGCGACCCCTGCCTGTTGCTGGCCAGCGGGCCACGGCGGTCGATCGATCAGGTTGCCGTAACGGACCATCGCGTGGTCGCCGTCGTCTATGAAAACGTCCGCGCCTCGGTCATGACCTTCGCGGACCGCGGCGAATGGGG
>JBKJII010000186.1:0-4122 GCA_046598505.1 Caulobacter sp.
GTTCCTGGCAGAGGGGACGATGGCGGCGGTGTGGACCGGGCGCGAAGGGCTAAGCGCCCTGCCGAGCGTGTTCCTCAAGGCGGCGCGGAAGGGGCTCAAGGATACAGGACGGTGACCTTGAACTCAACCACCTTGCGCCGCCGGGCAGCGGCGCTGGGTCGGTCGTCCTGTATGCGAACCAGCGCCTGCTCGCCCAGGCCTGGCGCGCTTTCGCTAACCCACCGGCAGTCACTGAAGTAGCGCCCTTTAACCCGGCAGCGGATGATCGCCCAACCCGGCTCGGGTCGCATTATGGGAAGGTAGGCGGGTTCCGTCGGAGGCTGTTCGACACCACCCAGCGATGGGCCGCCGGCTGTCTCGTTCAGACCGAGGCCGACCGTGGTGACGGCATCGACGAAGGCGCTATCCATCGCTTTGCCGGGGTCACGCTCGACGCCCGCGATCAGGGCGGCATGAAGAACGATCACGACCGTCAGGCTCGCGACAGTGGATTGGCTTTTTGGTGTTCTTGCGACGATCATGCTCGTCCCCCGACCGGTCTTGCGGGAAAGCAGATGCTCGCGTCAGCCGGCCGTCAAGACCATCAAGGCCTTCAGGGGGTATCAGCATCCGGGAAGTCGCCCCCACATCGTCATCGTCGGACCTGTTCCGACGACCCATGAACGCCCCTCGAAGTCGGTGTGCATGGGTCCTCGCGACGAGCGCGAGGATGACGGGAATTGGGGGTGTGGGGCGGAAGTTTAAGCCGCCATCTCCGCCCGCACCTTGCTCCTCAGCACGTCAATCGGCGCCAGGCCCTTGTCGGACTTGAAGTGCCAGTAGGTCCAGCCGTTGCAGGCGGGCTGGGACTGGATCATGGCGCCGACCTTGTGGATCGAGCCGGTCATATCGCCGATGGCCAGGGAGCCGTCTGCGCGGACCTTGGCGGCGCTTTTGCCCTTGGGGCACCAGACGGTGTCGCCGGCGCGCAGCAGGCCGGCCTCGACGATCTGGCCGAAGGGCACGCGGGGCTCGGACTTCTTGCTGCCCATGACCTCGAGGTCGGCCGGGGCGACCGGGATCACCTTGCGGATGCGTTCCCTGGCATGGGCGATGTATTCGCTCTCGCGCTCGATGCCGATGAACCGGCGGCCCAGCCGCTTGGCGGCCGCGCCGGTGGTGCCCATGCCGAAGAACGGGTCGAGGATCACGTCGCCGGGCCGCGTGGAGGTCAGGATCACGCGGTAGAGCAGGGCTTCCGGTTTCTGGGTCGGGTGGGCCTTGTGGCCGTCGGCGCCCTTGATCCGCTCCTCGCCCGTGCACAGCGGCAGGGTCCAGTCGGAGCGCATCTGCACCTCGTCATTGGCCATCTTCATGGCGTCGTAGTTGAAGGTGTAGCGCTTGGCGCCGCGGCTCTTGGCCGCCCAGATCAGGGTCTCGTGGGCGTTGGCGAAGCGGGTGCCCTTGAAGTTCGGCATCGGGTTGGACTTGCGCCAGACCACGTCGTTGAGGATCCAGAAGCCGAGGTCCTGCAGCACCGTGCCGACGCGGAAAATGTTGTGATAGCTGCCGATGACCCAAAGGGCGCCGTCGTCCTTCAGGACGCGCTGGCACTCGGCCATCCAGGCCTTGGTGAAGTCGTCATAGGCCTTGAAGGACGCGAACTGGTCCCAGTGGTCGTCGACCGCATCGACCTTGCTGTTATCCGGCCGCAGCAGGTCGCCGCCGAGCTGCAGATTGTAGGGAGGGTCGGCGAACACCAGGTCCACCGACTTGTCCGGCAGCTTGCGCAGCTGCTCGATGCAATCGCCCTGGATGATGGTTTCCGCGCCGAACGCCATGGTCTGATTTCCCGAACACAAGAGAGTCCAAGGAATCTGGGGGTGGTGTGGTTAAGGGGGCGTTTGGGGACGTGGTTAGCGGGAGGTTAATAGGCCTCAGGCGGCCAGGTCGCCCTCGAAGGCGTCGCGGCCCTGGAGCGCGCAGGTCAGGGCGTTCAGCAGGCGGGTCTGGTTGATCGGCTTGGGCACGTGGCCGTTCATGCCGGCTGCCCGACAGCGCTCGACGTCCTCGCGCATGACATCGGCCGTGACCGCCAGGATCGGGGTCCGCGCGGCCGGGCCGTCGAGGGCGCGGATCATGCGCGTCGCCGCCAGACCGTCGACGCCCGGCATGCGCACATCCATCAGGATAACGTCGAAGGCCGAGGCGCCGGCGGCCTCGACCGCAGTCGCGCCATCGTCGGCCTCGACCACCTCGCAGCCGAAAGCATCGAGGAACAGGCGGGCCACTTCGCGGTTCATCGGGTGGTCGTCGACGACCAGGATGCGCGGCGCGCGGTCGGCCATGGCGTCATCGGCCTCGAGCGGGGCAGGCGCCGCCGCGCGCGCCAGCGTCAGGTCGACGGTGAAGATCGCACCGCCCGCCGGATTGGGGGCAAAGGCGATCTCACCGCCCATCAGGTCGACGATTGACTTGCAGATCGACAGGCCCAGGCCGGCGCCGCCGTGCTTGCGCGACAGCGAGGGGTCGAGCTGGGCGAAGGGCTTGAACAGGTCGTTCCGGCGCGCAGCGGAGACGCCAGCGCCGCTGTCGGTGACGCTCAGGAGGATCCGGTCCATGGCCGCATCGGCGGCGGGACTGCGGTCCAGACGCACCGCGATGGTCCCGGCGTCGGTGAACTTGAGCGCGTTGCTGAGCAGGTGCCCCAGCACCTGGCCGAGACGGCGGCCATCGGTCTCGTGCAGGTCGTCGCCGAGGTCTTCCTCGAGCGAAATGGACAGACCTTTGGCGGCGACCTCGGTGTGGACGCCGTCGATTGCACGTCGGACCACTGTCCCGACGGCCGTCGGGCCGACGACGAGGTCAAGCTGGCCGGACTCGATGCGCGAGAAGTCCAGGATGTCGTCGACGATCTCCATCAGGTCCTGCGTCGAGCGGCCGATCATCTCCACCTGCCGGCGGGCCTCCGGCGCCAGGTCGGCGCGCTTGGACAGGGCGTCGCCAAAGCCGAGGATGCCGTTCAGGGGGGTGCGAATCTCGTGGCCGACGACCGCCAGGAAACGTTCCCGGGTGGCGGTGATCTGTTCCACGCGAGCCCGGGCGGCGGCGATGGCCGTGGCCTTGCGGCGCAGGCGCTGCTCGGCCCGCATCCGTTCGGCCAGGGCGCTGGTCGCGAGCGAGCCCGTCAGCAGCAGGCTGACCAGGTAGAGGTGCAGCAGGCCCAGCTCGAGGAACGGCGGCGGGCCGTCGAACATGGCGATGGGGCCGCGGTTGGCCAGGGTCTGGATCGTGGCCGCCTGGGCGGAGATCCACACCGCCACGAAGGCCCAGGCCGAGCCGAGGCGGAAGGCGGCGAACAGCACGGCCGGAAACAGCAGCAGATAGACCGGCGCGGCCGACCAGCCGAAGGTCAGGTAGGTCCCCAGGCCGAGGGCGGCGAGCAGGCCGAGGCGCTCGACCCGGCCGGCGGGCCCGGCGTAGAGCGGATTGAGCTGGCGCATCATCATCAGGGTCGCCGGCAGCGCCAGCGCCATGCCGACCGCGTCGCAGGCCGCCCAGCGTCGCGAAACCACCAGGAAGCGCGCGACATCCTCGGTGATGAACATCGAACCGATGACGCCCTCGACCAGCGCCGCGCCGCCGACCAGGGCCAGGAACGGGACGAAGCGCCTCAGCCGGCCGAGGTCCAGCGCCGCGCCGCAGAACGTCCGCACGAGCAGGACGACGGTCACCGAGTAGGCGAGGTTGATCGAGGTGAAGGCGATGTTGAGCTGCAGGGGCAGGCCGCCGATCACGTTCACGCCGGCATTGAGCGCCATGCAGGCGGCCGCGAAGGCGATCCCCAGCCGCGGCCGCAGGAGCAGGAGGCCCGCGGCCAGCACGCCATTGGCCGCCCAGAAGGCGGTGGAGTTCTCAACCGACCGCGAGATGACGCCGGAGAACACCGCCACGGCATAGACGGCCATGAGTATTGCGGCGGTTTTCCACCCCCGCTCGACATCGGCGGGCCGGTAGAAACGCCAGCGAACCCCGAACAGTGTCATGGAGTTTCTCCCTCGCCCGACGGCTCAGGCGACCACAGAAGTGTTTGGAACCCATGAAAGGCGCGCGGAGAAAAATCTGGCGGACTGTCGGATCGAT
>JBKJII010000247.1:0-1516 GCA_046598505.1 Caulobacter sp.
CGGCCCCGTAGACCAGGCAATCCCAGACTGCATCAGCCGCGGGGGCCGTCGGCGCGTCGCTGGCGGCGCTGTTCGTCGCGGCATTCGCGGCCGCGTCCCCCGTCCCGGTGTCGGGGCGGGTGCAGTAGCCGAGTTCGGTCATGGCCCGGCCGGCGGCGAGGGCCGCGGCCTGGCGGGTGGCGCGGTCCTGGAGGACGAAGCGGCGGGTGTCGTAGGTGGGACACTGGGCGCGGCTGGCATTGGGGCCGCAGAGGGCGGCCAGCGCCGCGCGGCGCTCGGGCGGCGCCCAGGTGTTCACCTGGTCGAGAATCCGGCCCCAGCCCAGCTCGGCGTCAACGGATGCGGTCCCGCCGTCCTGAACGCTCTGGGTGTCGTCCACGGGCCGGTCGCTGCGCGCAGCGGTCCCGCCTCTCGGCTGCATCAGGAAGAGCACGGCGAGCACGACCGCGGCGAAGAGGGCGACGGCGGCGACGATGAAGGCGATCCCGCGGGTCCCACGCACCCAGGCCCAGGGGTCGGCGCGGCCTGTGGGGGCCTCATACCGCTGGCGGGCCGCCTCGATGCCCATGGGCCCGGACGCGGCCCCGGTATTGGCGGCCGCGGCGGCTTCGCGCAGTTGCGGCAGGGAGCGGTCGAAACCGTCGGCGACGGCGCGGGAAACAAGGGTGGGCAGGTTCTGGTTGATCGAAGCGTTGACCTGCTCGTTCAGCGCCCGGCCCATGGCCTGGGCGACGTCGCCTTGCGGGTCCTGACGGATCGCATCCAGCACGAAGCGGGCGATCTCCGCGCGCAGCTGCGCCAGGTCCGCATCGATCTCGTCGGCCATCCAAGCCCCCGAACCGTACTTAGTCGCCGGGGGCGACGCGCCGCTGGCGCGCCCATACTAGCGTCAGGCGCCCGCTTCCCGCCAATGAACCCTTGGAAAGGTGGCTTCAGTCCAGCCCGGCGAGGAGCCGGCCGTACTCCTCCGGGCCGCTGACGCTCAAGCCCAGGTCGGTGACCAGGCCATTGGCGAGGCTATAGACCCACCCGTGCAGGCACAGTTCCTGTCCGCGCGCCCAGGCGTCCTGGACGATGATGTCGGAGGCGACGTTGCGCAGCTGGCTGATGACGTTGAGCTCGCAAAGGCGGTCCAGGCGATCGCGCTCGGTAGGCAGGGCGTCCAGCTCGGCCTTGTGGGCGGCCTGGATCTCGCGGATCGGATGCAGCCAGTGGTCGATCAGACCGTGGCGGTGGCCGTCGATGGCGGTGGCGACCCCCCCGCAGCCATAGTGACCCACCACCAGGATGTGGCTGACCTTCAGCACCTCCACCGCATACTGCAGCACCGACAGGTAGTTGGCGTCCTGGGGCGGGGCGAGGTTGGCCACGTTGCGGTGGACGAAGATTTCGCCCGGATCGAGGTCGACGATCTCGTTGGCCGGCACGCGGCTGTCCGAGCAGCCGATCCAGAGGTAGGACGGCGCCTGCTGGTGCTCGAGGCGGGTGAAGAAGTCCGGGTCGACCAGAGTCTTCC
>JBKJII010000209.1:0-4137 GCA_046598505.1 Caulobacter sp.
GTCGGTGAAAGCCCACAGCTCCTTGATCAGGCGGTAGTCGCGTTCCCTCGACCATTTGTCGGTCAGGAAGGAGACGATGGCGGACCGGCCCGTCAGGAAGGTGTCGCGGTTGCGCCAGCGGCTGTTCGGCGAATAGGCGAGGGCGATCTGCGCCGGGTCGCGACCGTTCCACGCGTCCTCGGCCTTGCGCACCTTCAGGGCGGCAGTCTGGCGGGTGAACGGCGGCAGGGGCGGGCGGGAGTCGTCAAGCAGGGTCATGAATTCGTTTCCGGCGTTTGGTGGGCGAGTTGGCTGCGCAGGGCTTCATTCTCGGCCTCGAGCATGGCGAGGCGCCGGCGGAATGACGTGGCGGCGGCCTCCACTTCCGCGGCCGTGAAGCGCGGCGTGATGTGTTGCGGGCAGTTCCAGTCGAAGGCCTCGACCTTGATGACGAAGGCGCGTTCGGGGCGGCCCTTGTAGTCGGGCAGCAACAGCCGGTCCGCCAGATCCGGATTCGTGGCCAGTTCGCGGGTGGTCATGCGGCCGAGCAGTTTGAGACGCGTGCGGTTGGGGTAGTCCATCAGGATCAGGGCGACCCGATCGTCTGCGCTGATGTTGCCCAGGCTCAGGTACTGGCGATTGCCGCGAAAGTCAGGGAAGGCCAGCGTCTCCTCATCGATGACCTTCAGAAACCCGGCCGGCCCGCCACGATGCTGCACGTAGGGCCAGCCGGTCTCGGAAGCGGACGCCAGATAGAAGCTGTCGCGCCGGGCGATAAAGTCCGCCTCGGCCTCGCCAAGACGGTCAGGCGTCTCGGTCGCAGGCGGCGCATCATAGGCGGCGAAACTGCCGTTCGCTGTCCGGGCGGCCAGCACGGCCGGGGTCGAGACGATGTCGAGGAATCTGCGGGTCATGGAGGTCTCCCTGGGCCGGCGCCGAAGTTGTGAGGACTCCGGCGCCGTGCCGGTCAGGCGGCGAGGGCGGCGCGCACGACCGGGAAGTCGATGTCCGTCTCGGCGACATTGTTGACGAAATTGGTCAGCACGTTCTCAGCCACGAGGGCGACGATCTCGATGATCTGGGCGTCAGTGAATCCCGCAGCCTTGACGGCTTCGAGATCCGCATCCGGCACCTTGCCGCGCAGCTCGGCGACCCTTGCGGCGAACCGGACAGCGGCGTGCGCCCTGGGGTCGGAGGACGCGCCGGCGCGGTTGAGGGCGATTTCGGCTCCGTCGATCTTCGCCAGGTTGAGACCCAGGTAGGTGTGGGCGGACAGGCAGTAGTCGCAGCCGTTGACCTGGGCGACCGCCAGGGCGATCCGCTCCCGTGTTTTGACGTCGAGCGTGCGCGCCAGGGCGCCGCTGAGACCGAGCATGCCAGTCAGGGCGGCGGGGCTGAGGCCCACCAGGCGGAACAGGTTCGGCACGACTCCGAGCTGCTTCTCGACCGCGTCGAGCAGGGGGCGGGTGGCGTCGAGCGCGTCTTCACGGGCGGGGATGGTAATGCGGGACATGGGGCGTTCCTTGCGAATGAACCGGCGACGCCGGCGATGCAGGTGACTTAGCCCCAGTTCGGAATTGCCATAATCCCGCATCTTGACAAGTCATTGTTGCCAATTCAGCAATTGTGCGTGGATCAGCTCAACACCCTGCGCATCTTCGTGGCGGTCGCCACGCTCGGCAGTTTCGCGGAGGCCGGGCGCCGGCTGAGGCTGTCGCCTTCGGTGATCACCCGTGCCGTCGCCCAGCTGGAGGACCAGCTTGGCCTGACCCTGATCACCCGGACCACGCGTTCGCTGAAGCTGACCGAGCGGGGACAGATCTATCTCGAAAGCAGCCGGCGCCTTCTGGATGATCTGGAGGACGCTGATCGGCGCGTGCGGGGGCAGGATGCCGAGCCGCGCGGAAAGCTGACAGTCGCCGCGCCGGTCTTGTTCGGCCGCCTGCACGTCTTGCCGCTCGTGGGGGAAGTTCTCGCCGCCTATCCAGCTCTGGCGATCCAGCTGCAGCTGTCGGACCGCAATGTTCATCTGGTCGAGGACGGCGTCGACGTGGCCATCCGGATCGGCGACCTTGATGACAGCAGCCTGATCGCGGTCAGGCTGGGCGAGGTCAGCCGCGTCGTCGTCGCCAGTCCGGGCTATCTGGTCGGCCACCCTGCGCCGAAGTCGCCCGCCGATCTGGCTCGCCACGATATCGTGGCCTTCGAAGCCGTCCAGGCGACTGATGAGTGGCGTTTCGGCGAGCGCAGCGTGCGTCTGACGCCGCGCCTGTCAGTCAACAGTGCGGAGGCCGCCATTGCCGCGGCTGAACAGGGGCTCGGCGTCACGCGCGCCCTGTCCTACCAGGTGCGTGACGCGGTGCGGGCAGGGCGACTCGTGCTGCTGTTGCCGCAGGACGTCCCGCCTCCGTCGCCGGTCAGCGTCATCTACCCTGCGCGGCGGGTGGCCTCGGCCAACGTGGCAGTCTTCGTCAAGGCGGCGCGCGCTTTTTTCGGTCCGGGCAGGCTGGCGTTCACAGGAGAATAGTCGGCCCGCTGTAGCTCTGCCCGTTGAATCGGCAGAGCGCTCCGGATGTGTCGGTTTTGAAGGTTTTGGAGTTCAGTCCACCAAATAAATGGTGGGTGCAGTAGGATTCGAACCTACGACCCGCTGATTAAGAGTCAGCTGCTCTACCAACTGAGCTATGCACCCGTATCGACCGTTCGGACCTTGCGAGGCCCGGCGGCGAGGGCGCGGAACATAGCCGAAAGTTCCGGGGACGCAAGGGCGATACTGATGGCCAGACGAGACATCACCGGCGCTGTCGATTTTCCCTATCTCGAGCAGTTCGCGGCTGGCGATTCGGACGTCATCGACGAGGTGCTCGAACTGTTCCAGGAACAGGCCCAGATGTGGTCGCCGATGATCAGCTCGACCTCGGAAACCTGGCGCGACGCGGTCCATACCGTGAAGGGCGCGGCGCGCGGGATCGGGGCCCACGACCTGGGTGCGGCCTGCGAGCGGGCGGAGATGCAGGGCGTCCATGCCCTGCCGGACGTGCATGCGGCGATGGACGCGGCGCTGTTCGACATCGCCGCCTACCGGCACGAGAAGGCGCTGCGGTCGCTGAAGGGGTAGGGGTAAGGGATTTCGGTGACAGTTACCGAAATCAACCCCGCGTCCGGTCCCAGACCCCGAACTCATAGGCGATGCACCGGTCCACCAGCGTCCGCCACACGGGCTCGGCGATGGCTTCGCTCAGCCCCGCCTCGCGGGCGGCGGCTTTCACTTTCGCCACCACGTCCTCGATGCGGGCCACGTCGCGGACGACGGTGCGGTCGGGTTTGATGCGGGCGGCGGCGTCCATGTAGCCCTGACGCTCGGCGAGCAGGGCGACCAGGGCCCGGTCGAGGGCGTCCACGCCCTGCCGGACCTCGGCCATCGTCGTGCACTCAAGCGGCGCGATCCGGTCTCCCGTCGCGTTCAAAACATCTCTGGCCACGTCAGATACCGGCGCCGTTGTCCATGGTCTGGAGGGCCGCCTCATGGGCGGCGGCCTCCTGGGAAAGCCAGGAGACGAACGCCTTCACCTGCGGCAGCCGTCCCTTGGTCTTGGGATGGACGACGTAATAGGCGAAGTCCACGGCGGTGGCGATGGGAAACGGCGTCACCAGACGGCCCGCGTCGAGGTCGGCCTGGGCCAGGGTGCGCTTGGCCAGGGCGACGCCGCGGCCGTTGACGGCGGCCTCGATGACCAGGCTGGACTGGTTGAACCGCGGGCCGCGCGAGCCGTCGACGGTCTTGATGCCGCGGGCGGCCAGCCACATGGCCCAGTCGGGGCAGGAATCGTCGGCGTCCGGCGAGCCGTCGTGCAGCAGGATGTGGTGGTTGAGGCCCGACGGGTCGTCGAGCGGATTGGTCGCCAGCAGCGCCGGGCTGAGCACCGGGATGACCGTCTCGCTGAGCAGGCGGGTGACCTCGAGCCCCGGATAGCGGCCGCTGCCGTAGCGAATGGCCAGATCAACCTCGCCGCTGGCGAAATCGACCACTTCCATGCCGGCGCTGAGCCAGACGTCGACCTGCGGCTGGGCCTCCTCGAACTTGCCCAGACGCGGCACCAGCCACTTGGCGGCGAAGGAGGGGGCGGCGGTCAGGGTCAGGCGGCGGCCGTCAACAGC
>JBKJII010000300.1:0-3764 GCA_046598505.1 Caulobacter sp.
GCGCCACCGTCTGGCTGGCCGTGCGGCCGGAGAAGATGGCCATCAGCCTCGATCCCCCCGCCGCCGCCGCTCGCAACGTGCTGGCCGGCGAGATCTGGGACATCGGCTACACCGGCGACTGGACCAATTACATCGTCGAACTGCCCGGCGGGCGGCTGGTGCGGGTGGCCAGGGCCAATTCCCGCCGCTTCGTCGACCGGCCGATCGGCTGGGACGACAAGGTCTGGGTCAGCTTTGACCCGGACGCCGGCGTGGTGCTGACCTCGTGATGGGCGTGGTTCGAGACGCTCGCCCGAGGCTCGCGCCTCACCGTGACGAACATTTTTGCAGCCCCTTCCTTTTCGTCATCCTGAGGAGCGATCCCTCAGGATCGCGTCTCGAAGGACGCACCCTGTGAGCCGCCCGAGCTCACGCGCCGCACTGCTGCCGGCCCTCTGGCTGGCGATCTTCTTTGCGTTTCCGTTCCTGCTGGTCCTGCGCCTGTCGCTGTCCGACACGGCGCTGGCCATCCCGCCCTACACGCCGCAGATCCTCTGGGCCGACGGGCTGGAGGGCATCCGCCGGTTTCTCGGCGCGCTGGACGGCGAAATGTACCGCCGCCTGGGTTCGGACCGGCTGTATTTCGACGCCTATATTTCCAGCCTGCGGTTCGCGGCGACGGGTACGATCCTGGCGCTTCTGGTGGGCTATCCGATGGCCTACGGCATGGCCAGATGCAAACCGGCGACGCGCAGCGTGCTGCTGATGCTGGTTATCCTGCCGTTCTGGACCAGCTTCCTGATCCGGGTCTACGCCTGGGTCGGGATCCTCAAGCCGCAGGGCCTGTTGAACGCCTTCCTCGGCCTGCTGCACATTCCGCCGGTCGACCTGCTCTACACCCCGACCGCGGTGCAGATCGGGCTGGTCTACAGCTACCTGCCGTTCATGGTGCTGCCGCTCTATGCGGCGTTGGAGCGGCTGGACCACACCTTGCTGGAAGCCGCCGCCGACCTGGGCTCTCCGCCATGGAAGAGTTTCTGGCAGGTGACCTGGCCGCTCTCGATCCCGGGTGTCATCGCCGGCTGCCTGCTGTGCTTCATCCCCATGGTCGGCGAGTTCGTCATTCCCGACCTGCTCGGCGGCCCCGGCTCACTGATGATCGGCCGGTCGATCTGGATGGAGTTCTTCGCCAACCGCGACTGGCCGTTCGCCTCGGCCGTGGCCATCGTGCTGCTGATCACCCTCATCGCGCCGATCGTGCTGTACCAGCGCCAGCAGGCGAAGGCCCTGGAGGCGGGGACGTGAGGCCGGTGCGTCCTTCCAGACACTCGCTTCCGCTCGCTCCTCAGGATGACGGACAAAATTGGGCTGCAAAATCTATCGTCATGGTGAGGAGCGCCCGACGGGCGCGTCTCGAACCACGCACCTGCGCTGGCGTTCGCAATGCGTAGAGGCCCCTCCTGGTTCAACATGGTCTCGCTGACCCTCGGGTTCGCGTTCCTCTACCTGCCGATCGTGCTGCTGGTGGTCTGGTCGTTCAACGCCAGCCGGCTGGTGACCGTCTGGGGCGGCTTCTCGACCAGATGGTACGTGGCCCTGCTCAGGGACCACCAACTGCTCGACGCGGCCTGGACAACCCTGCTGATCGGCTTGATGTCGGCCACCGCCGCAACGGTGCTGGGGACCCTTGCGGCCATTGCCCTCGTCCGTGGCGAGCGGTTCAGGGGGCGGACGCTGTTCTCGGGCATGGTCTATGCGCCGCTGGTCATGCCCGAGGTGATCATGGGCCTGTCGCTGCTGCTGTTGTTCGTGGCCCTGCGGTTCGACCGGGGCTTCTGGACCGTCGCGCTGTCGCACACGACCTTCACCCTGTCCTATGTCGCCGTGGTGGTGCATTCGCGGCTGATCACCTTCGAGCGGGCGCTGGAAGAAGCGGCGCAGGACCTCGGCTGCACGCCGGCGCAGGCCTTTTTGCAGGTGACCCTGCCCAACATCTTCCCGGCCGTGCTGGCCGGCTGGATGCTGGCCTTCACCCTGTCGCTCGACGATCTGGTCATCGCCAGCTTCACCAGCGGGCCGGGCGCGACGACGCTTCCGATGCGCATCTACAGTCAGGTGCGGCTGGGCGTGACGCCGGAGATCAACGCCGTCTGCACCATTTTGATCGCCATCGTCGCGACGGGCGTGATCATCTGGTCCGTAGCCCGGAAATGGCGCGCAGCGGGTCTGGCCGGAACAGCGTCCGTCTGAGCCGGAAACCCGGGAAATTACACCCGTTCTGGGCCGGAAGGACCGTCAGCTAAGCTTTCGGTGACGCCCTTGACCTAGCACGTACAGGTCATGTCCAGGTCCCGCTCAAGTCTCGCTCCCAAGGTCACGCTGCTCAGCGCCGAGTCGTTCGCCGCCCGCATTCGAGCTCATGAAGCGTTCGTCATGGGCCGCGCCGAAGGCGTTCGCGGTCTGCTCCGCTATGTTGTTGCGCGGGGGCTGAGGTGTGACCGCAAGCGGCTATCGGACATCGACCTGACCGGCGCGGACCTGACCGGCACGACCTTCGTCGGGTCCGACCTGACCCGCGCCAGCCTCTACTGCGCCAACCTGACGCGCTGCGACCTGCGCGGCGCGCTGCTGTTTCGCGCCGATATGCGCGGTGGAACCTACGCCGGCGCCAAGCTGGCCGGCGCCAACCTCGACCAGGCCGATATGCGCGCCGCCGTTCTGTGCATCGCCGACGATGTGCGAGGTTTGAAATGGATGGGGCCAAGAGCCGAAGTTTCCGGCGCTACGGCCAACGGCGCCGATCTGACCGACGCTGTCGCGATGGGTGTTGATTTCACCAACTGCTCCCTGCGCGGGGCCCTGCTGCGTAATGCCAACCTCAAGAACGCCAATTTCGACGGCGCAAATCTCGATGGCGTGGACCTCGCCGGCGCACGCCTGTCCGGGGTTTCACTGAAGGGCGCAATTCTGACCAACGTCGATCCCGACCTGCTCAAGCGCTCCGGCGTCTCGCTGCAGGGCTGCGTTGTCGATCCGACGGCGCAGGCCATAGCGCGGCTCGGCGAGATGCGCGCGGAACTGGAGCGCTCGGAAACCTGGGGCAAGACCAACGGTCGCAGCGGCAAGCCCGCGATGCTCGACAACTATGATCTGCGGCCCGCCGGCAATCTGTTCGCGGGTCAGCTCCTGGCCGGGCTCTCGGCGAGGCGCGCCATGGGCATCGGCGTCGATTTTTCCGGAGCCCAACTGCAGGGCGCCATCTTCGACGACGCCGACCTGCGCGGCGCCAGCTTCAAGGGCGCGGACCTGCGTGGGGCGTCTTTCCTGCGGGCGAGGCTGTCCCACGCCATTTTCCAGGACGCCGACACCTCGGCCCTCGACCAGCAAGGCGGGGTCAGCCGCCCGGCCCGCTTCGACGGCGCCCAGCTGACGGGCACTGGCATGACCTTTCAGGCCTCGTTCGAACTGGCCTGACCCCCGACCGGTTGACCCGAAGCGGCTTCTGTCAGAGGAAGGCGCGTCGCCGGCTTAGCTCAGATGGTAGAGCAGCGGTTTTGTAAACCGAAGGTCACGGGTTCGATTCCTGTAGCCGGCACCAATGAAAATAACGGATTTTGGCGAAGTCGCTCCCGCGCTCGAACTGGTCGGGGGCACACCGGGGGCACACGACGACGAAGCTTGGTCGTTTCGACAAGCAGTCCTCTTGGCCGCCGAAACGGCCAGAGCCTCCCGCGTCGAAGTCGCGCAGATCCGCTTGGTACGCGCGCCAAGTCGCGTCGGCGCGG
>JBKJII010000439.1:0-9503 GCA_046598505.1 Caulobacter sp.
ACGGCCACGACGGCCTGATCGTCGATGGCCGGATCGACAATGACTCGACCATCGAGAAGCTGGTCGAGCAGGCCCTGGTTCAGGCCCGCGCGGGCTGCGATATCCTGGCCCCCTCAGACATGATGGACGGCCGGGTCGGCATTCTAAGAAAATCTCTGGAATCCAATGGATTTCATGATGTTATGATCATGTCCTATGCCGCCAAATACGCCTCGGCCTTCTACGGTCCGTACCGGGACGCAATCGGCTCGGGCAAGCTCGGAACGCTCGGCCCCGCCGACAAGAAGACCTACCAGCAGGACCCGGCCAACAGCGACGAGGCCCTGCGCGAAGTGGCCCTCGACATCGCCGAGGGCGCGGACATGGTGATGGTCAAGCCCGGCATGCCTTATCTCGATATCATTCAGCGGGTTGTCGAGACCTTCTCCATGCCGACCTTCGCGTTTCAGGTCAGTGGCGAGTACGCCATGATCATGGCGGCCGCCCGCAACGGCTGGATCGACGAGGAGCGCGCCATTCTCGAAAGCCTGGGCGCCTTCAAGCGCGCCGGCTGTGCGGGCGTCATCAGCTATTTCGCGCCGCGCGCTGCGAAGCTGCTGGGAGCCTGAACCACGGTGGACGAGATCGAACTCGTCCCCTCGGATCCTGACTGGCCCCGGCTGTTCAACGAGGAAGCCGCGCGGCTACGAACGATCATCCCCGCCGACCTGCTGATCGACCTCGACCATATCGGCAGCACCGCCGTGCCGGGCCTGGCCGCCAAGCCGGTCATCGACATCCAGGCGACGGTCACCGACCTGGAAGCCGCCCGCGCCCGGCTGGTCGCTCCCCTGGAAGACGCCGGCTACGCCTTCTGGTCCGAGAACCCGGACACGGACCGGCTGTTCTTCGTCAAGGGCCTGCCGCCGTCCGCGCCGCACCGGACGCATCACCTGCACATCATGGAGGCCGGGATCGGCGCGCTGCGGCACATCGCCTTCCGCGACCATCTGCGGGACCATCCCGCAGAGGCCGCGGCCTACGGCGCCCTGAAACAGAACCTGGCCCGACGCTTTCGCGACGATCGGGAGGCCTATACCGCCGGCAAGGGCGAGTTCATCGAGGCGGTTCTCGACCGCGCGGCCGACGACGGTCAACGTCGCGACGACGCCGAAGGGCGCCGCGCATAAGGCCGTTCCTTCAGTCTGCAGGCCAATCATCCGGCGGAAATCCTGACTATCCGGGCGGCGGCGAGGCGGGCGGCCTTGCGCGCCCGGGCCGAAAGCACAACGCCGGGGCCCGTTAACGCTTAATTCGCGGCAAACATCGATTCTCTGGGCAAATCGGTTCCTGGAGCTCATGCGGCCGCGTCTCCTCCTTTCCCTGTGCCTCGCCCTGACCACCGGTCAGGCCTTCGCCGCACCAGCTTCGCTCCCCAATCCGAGCCAGGGCGCCCAGGATCAGCGGGCCGCACGCTTGGCGTCCACGCTCGAAGCCCGCCGACTGATGACGTCTCCCGCCCAGATTTCCGCCTGGGAGGCGCGAGCGGCAGCGACCACCGGCAGCGACAGGCTGGAGCAGTTGCGCCGCATCTCGGTGGAGGCCCTCACCGCCTCAGACCTGCCCCGCGCGCACCGCTGGATGGCGCTCTATGCCGAGGAAATCCGGGCCCGGAAAGATGCGCGACATGCCAGGGCATTGGTTCAACTGGAGGCCTACGAGCGCGGCATCGAGGGCGACTTCGGCGACTCAGCAGCCGAACTGACCCGACTGCTGGCCGGCGAGCGGGACCCTTATCTGCGGGCGACCGGCGCTCGTTTGCTGGCCTATTCGCTGACCGACGCGGGGCTTCCGGTGCAGGCCCTGCAGATCATCCGGTCGGGGCTGCGCGATGCGGACCAGGACAAGGACGGGGCCGCGCTGAAGCTGGGCCTGGCTGATGCCGGCGCCTATGCCTCACGCGAGCTGAACGACCTTCCGGCCTTCATCGACAACATCGAAATCGGCATCGCCGCAACTCGGGCGACCGACCAGCCGATCGACGGCCGGACCGCACTCTACAATCTTACGGTCCTGACCTCGAACCTCGGCAGGGACGCGCTGGCGTCGGCCCTGCTTCAGCAGTTCCAGCGCCTTTCGGCGGAGACCGGCAACGCCACCGAGATCGGCTGGGCCAACGAGCTCTGCTCAACGGTCAAGACCAGCGCCGGAGACTATGCGGAGGCTCTGACCTGCGCCCAGGCGGCGCTGGCCAATCCCGACATGGCGCCTGAGCACCGACCAAAAGTCATGCTGCTGGAGGTCACGGCCCTGGCGCGCCTGGGTCGGTCAGTCGACGCCCGCCGCGCCCTGCTGGCGTTGCAGGCTATCGCTGCAAAGCGGGGCGACCCCCTGCTGCTGCACGACATCGTGCAAGGTGAAGCCGAGGTTCTGCGTTCCGAGGGGCGCATGGCTGAGGCTTATGACGCCCTGCTGCGCTTCCACGATCAGCAGCGCCGCGACACGACCGCGTCCGTCGTCGAAGGCCTGCACGGCATGCGCTCGATGCTCGAAGGCGAGATCGACGACACCCAGGCCCTCCTGAAGGCCCAGCGCCAACAGACCCTTCAGATCAGCGTGCTGGTCGGGATCGTCGCCCTGGCGCTGATGGCGGCGGTAGGCTCCCTGTTCGGGCAGCGCCGCCTGCAGAAACGCCTGGTGGCCACGGCCGAGCGCGCCGAGCGCGCCGACCGGGTGAAGTCGGAATTCCTGGCCAACATGAGTCACGAAATCCGCACGCCGCTGACCAGCATCGTCGGTTTCTCGCGCCTGCTGAGCGAACAGCCCGAGCTGTCGACCGTTTCGAGCAACTTCGCGACCCGCATCGTCACGGCGACCCAGTCGCTGCTGGCCATCGTCAATGACGTACTCGACTTTTCCAAGATCGAGGCCGGTCAGGCGCGGATCGAACCGCGCCCCACGGCCCTGAAGCCGCTGATCGAGGATGTCGCGGGCCTGTTCGAGGCCCAGGCGCGTGAAAAGGGCGTCGCGCTGACCCTGCATCTTTCCGGGGGCCTGGCGTTCTGGGCGATGATCGACCCGGACCGGCTACGGCAGGTGTTGCTCAATCTCGTCGGCAACGCCATGAAGTTCACCGCCGATGGTGCGGTGAACGTACGCGCCGACTGGTCGGAGACGACGGGCCTGTCGATTTCGGTGCAGGACAGCGGCCCCGGCATCTCGCCCGAGGGCCAGGAGCGATTGTTCCGCCGCTTTTCGCAGGTCGGCGACGCCTCCAACCGGCTTGAGGGCGGCACCGGCCTGGGGCTCGCCATCTGCAGCGGCCTGGTCGAGGCCATGGGCGGTGAAATCGGCGTCGACAGCGTCGTCGGCGAAGGCAGCCGCTTCTGGTTCCGGACTCCAGCGCCGCGCTGCGAGGCGCCGGCCGAACCCGAGACCCTGCCGGTCTCGTCCGCTGGCGCCCGGGCAGATGTCGCCAGGGTGCTGGTGGTCGACGACAACGAAGCCAACAGGGAACTGGTCAAACACCTGCTGGCGTCGCTTGAGCTGGACCTGACCTACGCAACCAGCGGCGAGGAGGCCGTGGCGACGGCCCAGGCTGCGCCCTTCGACCTGATCCTGATGGATATCCGCATGCCCGGCATGGGCGGCGAAGCGGCCATGGGGCTGATCCGTGGTGGTCAGGGGCCAAACAGCGAAGCGCCGATCCTGGCCTTTACGGCCGACGTTGACGGCCAGTCCACCGAGCGGTTGCTCCAGGCGGGCTTTGACGGCCACGTGCCCAAGCCGATCGACGCCCGGGCGCTGGTCACCGCAATCCTGCAATGGACGGCCGGCGCCTAAGCCGTCTCCGGCGGCCCGTCGTAGTCAAACTCGACGAGAAAGACCCGCTCGCCGGGCCCATGCCTGGCGACCTTAAGAAGATCCACCAATCCTGCGAACCCGGACCGGCGCGCCAGATCGGGCGTCACGTCCCCCAGTGCGATCTCGCGGATCGAGGAGACCACGATGTGGCCGGGCCCCAGCGCATAGCGGCCGCCCGCCTTGACCTTCGGCTTCTGCCAGATGCGCACCGAGCAGGTCACCTCGCCCCGCATCACCGGCTCGCGCAGGCGACGGGTGAAAATCATGACGGCGACGTCTCCAGCCGCGCCGCCAGGCTGGAGGTATCCCAACGGGCGCCGCCCATGGCCTGAACCTCGGCATAGTAGCCGTCGACCAGGGCGGTCATGTCGAGCGTAGCGCCATTGGCGGCGGCTTCATCAAGCACCAGACCCAGGTCCTTGCGCATCCAGTCGACCGCAAAGCCGAAGTCGAATTTGCCCTGGACCATCGTCGCCCAGCGATTGTCCATCTGCCATGACTGGGCCGCGCCCTTGCTGATCGCCTCGAACACCAGCTGCGGGTCGATGCCTGAGCGCTTGCTGAAGTGGACCGCCTCCGCCAGGCCCTGGACCACGCCGGCGATACAGATCTGGTTGACCATCTTGGCCAGCTGGCCGCTGCCGGCCTCGCCGATGCGCTTGACGGCCTTGGCATAGGCCGCGAGCACCGGCTCAAGCCGCGCGACGGCCGCCGCATCGCCACCAGCCATGACCGTCAGTTGACCGTTCTCGGCCCCCGCCTGACCGCCGCTGACGGGCGCATCGACAAACCAGCGCCCGGACGCCCGGGCCAGATCCGCCATCTCGCGGGCGACCACGGCGGAGGTCGTGGTGTGATCGACGATGATTCCGTCCCGCGCCATGGCGGCCAGCGCCTGCGGTGTGACGTCGCGGACATCGTCGTCATTGCCGACGCAGAGGGCGACGATCTCGCAGTCAGCCGCCGCCTCCGACACCGTGGCTCCAGCGCGACCGCCATGAACCTCGACCCAGCGATGCGCCTTGGCCGGACTGCGATTGAACACGCTGACCTCATGTCCGGCCTTCGCGAGGTGGCCCGCCATGGGGAACCCCATGACCCCAAGGCCGACAAAGGCGATTTTCATCATGAAACCCCGAATCCAGCGCTGCGCCGCAACACCATCTTAACGACCCGGAGCCACCTTCGCATTCAGGTTAAGCGGGGATTCACCATGGCCTTGGGCAGCGACGCGCCCATCATGATCAAGAAGGTCAAGAAGGTCGTCGGCGGTGGGCACCACGGCGGCGCCTGGAAGGTCGCCTATGCGGACTTCGTGACCGCGATGATGGCCTTCTTCCTGCTGATGTGGCTGATCAACACCACCAGCCCCGAGCAGAAGCGCGGCATCGCCGACTATTTCGCCCCCGCCAGCGTCGCCGAGACGACCAGCGGGTCGGGCGGGATTCTGGGCGGGACGGCGCTCGGCGATGATGGCGCCAAGTCTTCCGGCTCGGTCAGCAGCGTCGAGCAGATGGCGCCAGAATCGCCCACGGACGCAGAGGTTTCCGGCCAGAGCGACAGCAAGCCCGGCTCGACCAACCTTGAGACCGCCAGCGAGCAGGCCCTGCGCAAGGAACTGCAGGCCCGCGAGGACGCGGCCTTCGCCTCGGCCGCCCAGTCCTTGAAGCAGGCATTGCAGGACATGCCCGAGCTCGCCGAGCTGTCCAAGCAGATCCTCATCGACCAGACCCCGGAAGGCTTGCGCATCCAGCTGGTCGACCAGGAAGGTCGCTCGATGTTCAAGGACGGCGCGGCCATGCCCAACGACCGGGCGCGCATCCTGCTGCGCGCGGTTGCGCGGATCATCAATCAGCTGCCCAACCGCGTTTCGATCAGCGGCCATACCAGCATCAGCCCGAATGGTCGCACCCAGTCGAGCGACTGGGCCCTCTCATCGGCCCGCGCCGACGTCGCCCGACAGCTGCTGCAGGGCGCCGGAGTCAACCCGGACCGGGTCTACCAGGTGGCCGGCAAGGCCAACTCCGATCCCCTCTTTCCGGACGACCCGATGCTGGCGGGAAACCGGCGAATCTCGATTATCCTGTTGCGCGAAGCCCCTGTTCTTCCACCGGATCGATGAACAATGATCGGTCAAACCCTGCTTGCACGGGAGCGCGTCGTGCTTCCTAATCGATCCGGGGAAGAGGAGAGCCGCAAGGCATAGGGGCTGGTGACGCATCACTTCACATCAAGGCGGATGCGTTTCTTCCTGACAGCGCCCTCGCCCTGCCCGTACCTTCCCGCTCGGGAAGAGCGGAAAGTGTTTGCTCATCTCCCGGCGTCAGACGGCGCTTCCGTCAACGACAGTCTGACCCAGTCCGGCTTCCGCCGCTCCCAGCACATCGCCTACCGCCCGGCCTGCGAGGCCTGTTCCGCCTGCACCTCGGCGCGGCTGCCAGTGCAGGACTACATCTTCTCCCGCTCCGAGCGGAAGGCGCTGGCCCGCAACGGCGATCTGCGCCGGCACCTGGTCGAGGCCGAGGCGACGATGGAGCAGTTCGACCTGCTCCGCCGCTATCTGCTGGCCCGGCACGCCGACGGCGGCATGGCCGAGATGACCTGGCCCGACTATGTCGCCATGGTCGAGGACACCGCGGTCCGAACCCACATCATCGAATACCGCAAGGCCTCGTCCGACGACGGGCCCGGCGACCTGATCGCCTGCGTGCTGATCGACGTGATGAGCGACGGGCTCAGCATGGTCTACAGCTTCTACGACCCGCGGGCGGTCAAACGCAGCCTCGGCACCTTCATCATTCTCGACCACGTCGTCCAGGCCAGCCTCAACGGGCTGGCTTACGTCTATCTGGGCTACTGGGTCCCGGGCAGCGAGAAGATGGCCTACAAGGCGCGCTTCTCGCCGCTGGAGGTGCTGCGACCCCAGGGCTGGATGCTGATATCGGCTCGCGACCGCGCCGAGGCGGAGGAGAGTCTGGCGCGGGAACGCAGGATGCGTGGGCCGACAACCGCCAAGCTGGGCAGCAAGGCGCCGTAGTGTTTTCCATCCGTCAGGATGACCTTTCCGGCGATGACGTGCGGGCGCTGCTGGCGATCCACCTGGCGGGGATGGCCCAGAACACGCCGCCGGAGCATGTGTTCGCGCTCGATCTGTCGGGCTTGCTGACCCCGGACATCACGGTCTGGACCGTGCGGGACAACGGCGCGCTGGCGGGCATCGGGGCGCTGAAGGCGCTCGGCGACGGGACCGGCGAGTTGAAGTCGATGCGCACGCACTCGGACCATCTGCGCATGGGCGTCGCCGCCGCCTTGCTGCGCCTTATCCTCGATGAGGCCGCGAAGCGCGGCTATCGGCGAGTCAGTCTGGAAACGGGCGTAGGCGAAAGCTTCGAGCCGGCGCTGGCCCTCTATCGCAAGCGCGGCTTCAGCAACGGCGAGGCGTTCAGCGACTACCAGCCCAGCGCCCACAACCAGTTCCTGCACCTGACGTTATAGTGCCGCACGGCTAGCCCCACGGCCCCTTCCGCGACCAAGGCCCTGCCCTGACCGGTTCGACGATCTGATCGACCGGGGCGCTCACCGGCTCCAACATTGGCGCTGGCTCATCCCTTCCCCCGGCGAACTTCACCAGGGCCTCGATGCGCTTGCTGATCGGGGGGTGGGTCGCAAACAGGCTGGAAAAGCCGACCTCGTGGTTCTCGATGAACATGCCCTGGACCGACTCCGGGGCCGGCAGGGCGCTGTGGCCCTCGATCTTGCGCAGGGCCCCGATCATGGCGTCGGGGTTCCTGGTCAGCTCCACCGAACCGGCGTCGGCGACAAACTCCCGGCTGCGCGATAGCGCCATGCGGATGACGATGGCCAGCAGCCAGCCGATCGCCGCCGCGACGAAGGCGATCAGGATGAACACCCCCGAGCCCTTGTTGTTGCCGTTGCCGCGCCGGCCCAGCGCGCCGAAGCGGACGGACCGGAACAGGATTTCCGCGATCAGGGTGATGATCCCGGCGAACACCGAGGCGATGACCATGGTGCGGACGTCGCGATTGACGATGTGGGTCAGCTCGTGGCCCAGCACCGACTCCAGCTCGTCCCTGTCGAGAACCGTCATCAGGCCCCGGGTGACGGTGATGCTGTACTGCTTCTCGTTCAGGCCCGTGGCGAAGGCGTTCAGCGCCTCGCTCTCGATGATGCGCAGGCTGGGCATGGGAATGCCGCGCGAGATGCACAGGTTTTCCAGCAGGTTGTAGAGCGCCGGCTCCTGCGCTCGCGTGACCGGGCGCGCGCCCGTCGCCAGGTCGATGATCACCTGGTTGCCGAACCAGGCCACCGTGAACCAGATGGCCGAGACGATCAGCGCCAGCGGCGCGCCGGCCAGCATGAAGCCGGCTGCCTCGCCCAGATCGCCGCCGACGGACCCGGTCGTCGGCAGCATGCCCGCGCCGATCATGCCGAGCGTCAGGGCGTAGACGATGCCGAGCAGCAGAACGGGAAACCCCGCCAACAAGAGGGCTGACCGGACGTTGTTGCTCTGAATGTGGGTGTAGAGGCCGACGGCCCCCATGACGCGCTTCCTAGAACTTGACCTCTGGGGCCACATCGAGCGCCGCCCGCTGTTCACCGAGATCGAACAGGGTGCGGGCGTTGAAGCCCATGGCGCCGGCGAACAGCACGGCCGGGAAGGACAGGCGCGCGGCGTTGAACTCGGCCACGGCGCTGTTGAAGAACCGGCGGGCCGCGGCAAGCTTGTTCTCAATGTCCGACAGCTCGGACTGCAGGCCGAGGAAGTTGGTATTGGCCTTGAGGTCCGGATAGGCCTCGGAGAGCGCGAAAACCTGGCGCAGGGCCCCGGTCAGCATATTCTCGGCCTGGACCTTGTCCGCGACCGAGGTGGCGCTGCTTGCGGCGTTGCGCGCCGCGATCACGGCCTCGAGCGTGCCCTTTTCGTGAGTCGCGTAGCCCTTCACCGTCTCGACCAGATTGGGGATCAGGTCGTGGCGCTGCTTCAGCTGCACGTCGATGTCGGCGAAGGACTGGTCAGCGCGCATGTTGAGCGCCACCAGCCGGTTGTAGATGCCGATCCCGACCAGCGCGAGCAGGACGACGACGACGAGAATGATGATCAGGGTCATGGCGCCTCTCAACAGGTGTCGGCGGACGCTAAAGGCATTTCAGCGCCGATGGAATGCACCCGTACAGATATAGGCGATCGCTGCCCGTCCGCTACTTCGACGGGTCGACCAGCGCCTGATAGACCAGAGTGGTCGAGAGATCATCGAGCCGCAGCCAGCCGCCGCCGATCACCTGGATCATCCCCAGGAACATCACGTCGTTCTCCGGATCAATCCAGAACCAGGTCCCGGCCGCCCCGCCCCAGCTGTACGTGCCCTTCCCGGCCAGGGTTCCGGCCTTGGCCGGGTCCATGATCACCTGCACGTCGAGGCCGAAGCCGGCGCCGCCGCCGCCCCAGCCGTAGGTTCCCAGCTGCAGGTCCGTGAGATGGTTCGTGGCCATCAGCTTGATCGTGCCCGGCGCCAGGATCCGCACCCCGTCGAGCTCGCCGCCATTGAGCAGCATCTGGCAGAAACGGGCATAGTCGCCCAGGGTCGAGACCAGACCGCCGCCGCCGTTGGGGGCGGTGGGGACCTTGTCCACCGGCAAGA
>JBKJII010000014.1:0-2667 GCA_046598505.1 Caulobacter sp.
CGGCCCCCGAGACGGCCGCCTGCCTCACCCCGCCGCCGGCCAGCAGTTCGCGCCACCGCCCGGCGCTGTCGCCATCGGTCACATCGACGCCGCGCGCGTTGAGCGAGATTGTCCGCGCACGCAAGCCGGCCACGGTCACGTAAACCGGGGGGTCGCCTGCGTCGCTGATCTTCAGCAGGATGTCTTTACCGCGTTGAGCAGCCATAGTGGGCTCCGTCAGCTCTGGAGGAAAAATGGAATTGGCGGACGATCAGGTCGCTTTGGCGAAGACCGACTTTCTGGCCTTCATGCGGGAGGCGACCCGGGACCTGACCGACCTCAACGAGGCGGTGAACGCGAAGTTCGGCGTCATGGCCTGGGAGCGGTTCGACTATGACGTCAACACCCGCGAGCTGGTGTTCTCGCACAAGGGCCGGCCCCGTGTACGCGCCGAGATCCAGCTGGTCGGGATGGCGGAAACGAATTTCGTCTGGGCCTGGGCCAGCGGCTGGTGGCCGTCGGCGGTGCTTGAGGATGTCCGCAAGGTCCAGGCCTGGGGCAAGGAACACGGCGTCGAACACCTCTACGCGCCGTGCCTGCTGGTCGACAACGCCATCGATCTCGGCTGGGGCATGACCGCGGTCGCCGCCAAGCTCACCGGCGCGGTCGGCGCCTACCGCCCGATGGACGGCCAACGCGCGATGTTCTTCCTCTACCGCAACATCGAGTTCGTGACCTAAACCTCCTCGGTCACCGCCCGCACCCGCAGCACGCCCTGCACCGTCCGCCCGTCGGCGGCGCGGAACACGTCGGCGTAGGTGACCCGCAGATTGACCAGCCGCCAGCCGTCCAGCGCCAGGCCGGCGCCATGCAGCCGCGCCCGCACGGCCGCGACGATGGCCTTGGCCTCCTCGGCGCCGTCGAACCGCGACAGGCAGGTAAGGGTCAGGGCATGTTCCAGCCCCTCGCCCTCCAGCCCGCCCCACGGACGGGTCTCGGCGCGGCCGAACACGACCATCGGCCAGTCCGGCCTGGCCGGGGCGGCGTCATGGATGCGCGGCGGATCGCCGAGCAACGCGGTCAGGGCCGTATCGGCCCGCAGGTGGTCGAGCAGCGCCTTTTGCAGCGCCAGATCCGGGCTCATGGCCAGACCCTCTCAAGATTGAGCAACATCCGGCCGGGCTTGCCCCGCGCCGGTGTCACGGCCATCACGCGCCAGGCCTCGCCGCCGGCTTTCAGCCGTTGGCCCCGCTCGGCGGCGGCATGGGTGCGGGCCTCCGCCTGGGCGGTCTCGATCAGCCCCGGCCGGCTCGCGCCGACACTGCCTTCGCGATGCCCGACCGGTCGCAGGTCGACCCACAGGGCGGCGATCTGCGACCAGCTCTTGTTGCGCCCGCCGAAAACCGTCTCGGCCTCGGACACGCCCTCGAGCACGGCCAGGGTCCGCAGTGCGGCGATACTCACAGCCGCACCGCCCGGTACGGCGCCAGCCACGGCTCGATCAGCCCGATCGGCGCCTCGGCCGCCTCGCGATGCTCGAACCCATGCGCGACCAGCATCAGCAGGCACAGCCGCAGCGGCGCGGGCGAGGCGTCGGTCAGGGTCAGTCCGGTCGCCGCCTCGACCCGCGTGACCGCGGCGTCGATCAGCAGCTGCAACACGGCGTCCTCCGCGTCATCACTGACACGCAGAAACGCCCTGGCGTCGGCCAGGGTGATGGGGGGCATGATTTGATCTCCCCTTCTCCCCTCGAGGGAGAAGGTGGCCTGCGGAGCAGGTCGGATGAGGGGCCGCGCGGAAGCCGGCGGCGGCGTGGTGAGAGGTCGCGGAGGGGACGGCGCGACCCCTCACCCGGCTGCTTGCGCAGCCACCCTCTCCCACGAGGGGAGAGGGTCGTTCCGTTACGAAGCCGCGAACTTCATCAGCTTGATCGCGTCGAAGTTCTGCACCCCGCCGCCGACCCGCTTGGTGGTGTAGAACAGCACATAGGGCTTGGCCGAATAGGGGTCGCGCAGCACCCGCACCCCGGCCCGGTCGACGATCAGGTAACCCTTGGCGAAGTCGCCGAAAGCCAGGGCAAAGCTGTTCGCGGCCACGTCCGGCATGGTCTCGATCTCGGTCACCGGATAGCCCAGCAGTGTCGCAGGGGCGCCCGGCGCCGTGGCCGGCGACCAGATGTAGTTGCCGTCAGCGTCCTTGAACTTGCGGATCTTCGCCGCCGTGCGCCGGTTCAGCACGAACCGTCCGCTGGCCCGGTACTGGGCCTTTGGCGCATAGATCAGGTCGATGATCCGGTCGACGGGGCCGACCTCGTCGAAGTCCCCGGCCGCGCCCGAAGCCACATAGCCGATCTCGCCCCAGCTATGCGCGGCGTCAGCCACCTTGGTGTAGCTCAGGAACCCCTTGGGCTTGTTGGTCCCGTTGCCGTTGACGAAGGCCTCGGTCTCCTGCCCCGCGAAGGCGTCCTCGCACTCGGCGGCCAGCCATTCGTCGAGATTGACGAAGGCGTCGTCGAGCAGCGCCTGGGTCGCCGCCGGGCTGGCGTAGAGGTCGGCCGCCGGGAATTCCAGCAGCGCCAGCACGGGCGGGTCGGTCTCCGGCCGGGCGTCCGTTTCGGCCACCCAGCCGCTCTCGATGCCGGCGGTGCTGACCGGCTTGCAGAACACACCCGCCCCGATGGTCCGCACC
>JBKJII010000476.1:0-1377 GCA_046598505.1 Caulobacter sp.
ATGCAGATCATGGGCGGCGCCGGCTACATGCGCGGCAGCCGGGTCGAGCGAATCTACCGTGAGGTGCGGGTCAACGCGATCGGCGGCGGGTCCGAGGAGATCATGCGCGATCTCGCGGCGCGGCAGATGGGGATCTGAGGGCGCGGTTCCTCCCCGGAGCGTAGCGAGGGGGAGGGGGTCCGCCGGAGGCGGTGGAGGGGGCTGAGCAAATGCGAGCAGCCGTATTCTGAATTCCGGTCCTTCCGGCGAATCCGGCTCTGCCCCCTCCACCATGCTCCGTATGGTCCCCCTCCCCGCTGCGCGGGGAGGATCAGTCGCTGGCGAACATCGCCTGCAGCGCGCTCCAGCTCATGCGGTGGATCGGGCTGGGGCCCAGTCGGCGCAGCGCTTCCAGATGCGACGGAGCGCCGTAACCCTTGTGGCCGGCGAAACCGTAGCCGGGGTGGACGGCGTCCATCTCGACCATCAGCTGGTCGCGGGCGGTCTTGGCGAGGATCGAGGCGGCGGCGATCGACAGGCTGAGGCCGTCGCCGCCGACCACCGGCCTGATCTCGCAGGGCAACTTGAACCGGTAGTTGCCGTCGACCAGGGCGAAGGCTGGCGCAACACCCAGACCCTCGACGGCGCGATGCATGGCCAGACCCGTGGCGTGCAGGATGTTGAGCTCGGCGATTTCCTCGACGCTGGCGTAGGCGACGCAGAAGGCGACCGCCGTCTCGCGGATCTCGAGGTCCAGCCGTGCGCGGGCCTTCGCAGTAAGCTTCTTGGAGTCATTCAATCCCGCGGGGACGCGGCCATGATCGAGGATCACCGCCGCCGCACAGACCGGCCCGGCCAGGGGCCCCCGACCGGCCTCGTCCACGCCGCAAACGGGCGACGGACAGGTCCGTTCGAGTGACAGGTCGGGCAGACGGCTCATCGACCGGGCAGAGCCTTGACCGGACCATGCCGGAAGCAGGTGGTGGCGTGGTCGTTGACCATGCCGGTGGCCTGCATGAAGGCGTAGACGATTACCGGGCCGACGAACTTGAAGCCCTTCTTCTTGAGCGCCTTGGCCATGGCTTCGGCCTCAGGGGTCTTCACCGGCACGGACTTCATGTCGGGCCAGTGGTTCTGGATCGGCCTGTTGCCGACAAAGTCCCAGAGGAAGTCGCTGAAGTCCTCGCCGTTGTCGCGCATCTCCAGCCAGATCTTCGCCCCGCCGACGGCTGCGTCGATCTTGGCGTTGGACCGGACGATCCCGGCGTCGGCCATCAATCGCGCCCGGTCGGCCTCGCCGTAGCGGGCGACCTTCTCCGGGTCGAAGCCGTCGAACGCCGCGCGGAAGGCATCGCGCTTGCGCAGGATGGTGATCCAGGCGAGCCCGGCCTGGAACCC
>JBKJII010000479.1:0-5192 GCA_046598505.1 Caulobacter sp.
CTCACGCAGCCGCGCGCCGGCCAGCAGGCCGCCGAAGCCGCCGCCGACCACGACGACCTCCACCTCGTCCGTCAGGGGATCGCGCGTGAAGCCCGCCTCCACGTAGGGATCCTCGAGGTAGTGGCCGAAGTCGCCCTTGATCTCGCGATACTGCTCGTTGGCGTCGTCGCGCAGGCGCTTGTCGCGCTCGGCGCGATACTTCTCGCGCAGCGCCTGCGGATCAAATCCGAGATCATCGGCCATCGTACTGTTCCTGCCCCTGACGCCCATTCCATACCGGCGGTTCGAAAATACTCTTTCACCGACGGACGCGACGGAAATCAAGAGGCAGTTCGGTGGAAATCGACCACCCCTTTGGAGGTCGCCGCCTTGACCGCCCGTCGTCAGCAATGAGAGCCTGTTCCGACGGACCTGGGGAAAAGATCATGAAGCGGCATCTGATGACCGGCGCGGCGGCTTTGCTGGCGACCCTGCTGATCGCAGCGCCTGCGGTGGCGCGACCGTTGCCGACCGGCGGGCTGACCCGCCAGGAGATGGCGGCGTGGCTGCTGGACCAGGGCTATTCGGCCGAAATCCACAACGACAAGGGTGGCGTGTCGATCATCTCCTCGACCATCGGTCCGGTGAACTACGACATCTATTTCAACGACTGCTCGGGCGCGCGGTGCCAGACACTGGAGTTCCTCGCCGGCTGGACGCCTGCCAACAGCATTACGCTGGACGAACTCAATGCCTGGAACGCCACCAAGCGGTTCGTCTTCGGCTATCGTGACAAGGATCTGAACCTGTGGGTCCAGACCGATATCGACGTCGGCTCCGGCGGTGTCTGGGAAGAGGTCACGGCCAGCCTTGCCCGCTGGGAAGACGGCGCGACCGACTTCAAGGGCTTCATCGACCGCGGCGGCACGCTGCAGTAGCCTGCGTTAGCGGCGGTCCTCGATCATCATCCGGGCGGCCTTCTCGGCGATCATCATCGTCGGCGAGTTGGTGTTGCCGGAAGTGATGCGCGGCATCACCGAGGCGTCGGCAATCCGCAATCCGTCGACCCCGAACACGCGCAGGCGCTCATCAACCACGGCCGCCGGATCGGAAGCCAGACCCATCTTCGCCGTGCCGACGGGGTGGAAGATGGTGGTCCCCAGGTCCCGGGCGGCGGCCAGAAGGCCATCTTCATCATCGACACCGAAGCCCGGCTTCATTTCCTGCGGCGCGAAGCGCGCGAGCGGCGGCTGGCCGACCATGCGGCGCACCAGCCGCAGGGAGTCGACCGCGACGCGGCCGTCCTCAGCCGTGTCCAGATAGTTGGGCTGGATCAGCGTGCAGCCCGCCGGATCGGCGCTGCCGGCATGGATCGACCCCCGGCTGGTCGGGCGCAGGTTGCAGACGCTGATCGTGATGGCCGGGAACGGATGCAGCGGGTCGCCAAAACGGTCCAGCGACAGCGGCTGGACGTGGAACTGCAGGTTGGCCGTGGCCTGGTCGGGCGATGACTTCGCGAACGCGCCCATCTGCGACGGAGCCATCGACATCGGGCCACGCCGAAAGGCCGCGTATTCCAGCGCCATCAAGGGGCGCCGCCAAATCGAGGCGTAGAGGGCGTTCATCGTCGGCACGCCGTTGACCCGGTAGATCGGCCGGATCTGCAGGTGATCTTGCAGGTTCTCGCCGACGCCCGGCCGGTGCCGGATCGTCTCGACGCCCAGCGCGGACAGGCGCTCGCCGTCGCCGATGCCGGACCGCTCCAGCAGCACAGGCGTCGCCACCGCACCGGCGGACAAGACCACTTCGCCCTCCGTCCTCGCTTCGAAGGTCTCGCCGTTGCGTGTCCAGACGACGCCGACGGCGCGGCCGTCCTCGATCAGCACACGGTCGACTCTGGCGCCCGTCTCAAGCTTCAGGTTCGGGCGCTTCAACGCCGGCTTGAGAAACCCCCGCGCCGCGCTCCAGCGGACGCCGGCGCGCTGGTTGACCTGGAAATAGCCGCTGCCGGCATTATCGCCGCCGTTGAAGTCCGCAACCGGCGCGACGCCTTCCAACGCCGCGGCCTCGGCAAAGGCGTCCAGCACGGCCCAGCGCATGCGCGGATGCTCGACGCGCCACTCGCCGCCGGACCGGTGATGCTCCGACGGCGGCGCGATATGGTCTTCCTGGGCGAGAAACAGCGGCAGGACATCGTCCCAGCCCCAGCCGGTCAGACCCAGATGCCGCCAGCCGTCATAGTCCGCCGCCTGACCGCGCATGTAGATCATCGCATTGATCGCCGAGGAGCCACCGATCACCTTGCCGCGCGGATACTTCAGGCTGCGGCCGTTCAGGCCTGGCACGGCCTGGGTTTCGAACATCCAGTCCGCGCGCGGATTGCCGATCGAGAACAGATAGCCGACCGGAATATGGAACCAGATCCAGTCGTCCTTGCCGCCGGCTTCCAGCACCAGCACGCGGTTGCGCGGGTCGGCCGAGAGCCGGTTGGCCAGCACGCAGCCGGCCGATCCGGCGCCGACGATGATGTAGTCGTAACTGTCCATCTTCCGTCACACCTAGCCGTCCCACCCCCTCCCGTCATCCTCGGGCTTGTCCCGAGGGTCCAGGAACTCCGTCCTGGCCGGGTGAGCGCTGAACATGCAGCAACTCCATATTGTCGGCCGTGTGCATAGGTCCTCGCCACAAGGGCGAGGATGACGGCGGAGGAGAGGGACGCTACCGTCTCTCCATGAGCCATACCCGCACCCTCGTCGCCTTCAACACCGCGACCGCCAGCGAGAACAAGATCCACGCCGACGATGTGGCCAGCCGCTTCGGCTTCACCGGCGGACTGGTGCCCGGCGTCGACGTCTTCGCCTACATGGCGCACGCGCCGGCGGCCCTCTGGGGCCGGGACTGGCTGAGCCAGGGCCGCATCCGCGCGAAATTCGGCAAACCGGTCTATGACGGCGACGAGACGACGGTCACCGCCACGGACCAGCCGGACGGATCGCTGGCCGTCTCGGTCACGGCGAGGGGCCTCGACTGCGCGAGCGGCACGGCCTGGCGCAGCGACGACAGCCCGGCGCCCGCGATCCTGTCGGAAGGCGACCTGCCCCGCCCCGAGGAGCGCCCGGCGGCTTCGATGGACAGCCTGCCTGTCGGCCATGTGCTGGGCACGCTGAAGGAAATCTATTTCGCCGATGTGGGCCTGGCCCACCTGCAGAACACGCGGGATGACCCGGCCTTGTTTGACGGCGGCGACATCGCCAACCCCGCCTACATGCTGCGTCGGGCCAACTATGTGCTGGCCCAGTCGGTCAGGCTGGGTCCGTGGATTCACCTGGAGAGCGACGTGCGCCTGCACAGCCTGATCCGCGACGGCGAACAGCTGGAGACGCGCGGCGTGGTCGTGGCCAACGCGGAGAAGAACGGCCACCTGATCGTGACGCTGGACTTCACCGTCTCGTCCCGTGAGCGGCTGGCGATGTCCGGGAGACACTGGGCGATCTACGAACCGCGCCAGGTGCGGGAAAGACGGTGACAGTCCGGCAAATGGGGACGAGACGGACGACAGACCGGCCTTTCGAGCTGTAGTCTCGCCGGCGCGGCGCGGGGGCAGATGGCGATTCAGGAACAGTTCGTCTCGGAAGAGGCGCGGGCAAGTCTCACCTTCCTCCTCAATGACGAGGCTTCGGAAGAGATGCGGACGCGTCCCGGCTTCAACGCGGCCAGCCGGGCGCTCGTCGACTGCTGGCGTCTGCCGGAAGGCGATGACGAGGAGGACAGGGCCTTCGCCCGGAATCTTCGCGATCTGGGCCGCTTCGTCGCCGGAATCTGGGCCCTGTATCTGCACAGCACGCCCGGGGGCCTGACCCTGACGCGCCTGTCGAGCCTGCTCGAGGCCGGGCAGGTCTCGGGCCCGGGCCGGGGCCGGGCCATCCTCATCTACCTTCAGTTCATCGGCTACGTCACGCGCGGCGCGACGACCGGAGACGCACGCCTGAAGCTCTACGTCCCGACACAGCGTCTGATCGGGGCCTTTCGCCGGCGGCTGATCCGCGAATTGACCGCGATGACCGGGATGCATCCGGCGATCGCCGGGACGCTGGGACACCTGCGCGAGCCGGGCGCCTTCGAAATCTACGCCGAGCTGATGGGCGAGATCTATGCGGCCTACATGGGCGTGCGCCAGCGCCCGGGCCCGACGCTTGAGATGTTCGCCCAGCGCTACGCCGGGATGATGATGCTGGGCGAACTGCTGGCCTGCGCCGCGCCCGACGACGTGTTTCCGCCGCGGGGGCCGCTCCGCTACTCCCTGTCCGCCATCGCGCGGGTGGCGGGGGTCTCGCGCGCCCAGGTCCGGCGCGCGTTTCGCGAGGCCGAGGCGGTGGGCTTCCTGTCCCTGCCGGAGGAGGGTCTCGCCCTGCCGACGCCGCTGCTGGCCCGGCATATCGAACTGGCGACCGCAGCGGAGATTCTCGGCTGCCTTTGGTGCAGCGAACGGTTCATGACCAGGATCGTCCAGCGGCAATAGCCGCGAGGCCCGCCGCACGACCGCCGAGCTTGAGGCGTGTCAGCTGACGGCCTGGGCCTCCCGGGCGCCCAGCCCGCGCGCCTTCGCCTCGGCCGCCGAGAACCACACCAGTCCGTCGCCCCAGTCATGCGCCACCGCCTCCGCCGGGGCGGTCGCGCCGTCGCCGCAGAGGAAGGCCAGCTCCTGGCCCGTCAGCGTACCCCAGCGCGCCAGGGCCTGGGCCGGCGTCGGGTCCGCACGCGGGTCGGCCGTCGCGCCCGGCAGGGCCGCTTCCAGAGCCGCTTCGTAGTCCTCGTAAGGCACCCAGCCCGCCGCCGTGTGCTCACCGCCCGGGCCCTTGAAGACCACCGTCGGCAGGGCGTAGCGATCGTGGCCCTCCGAATGCTTCAGCTCGCCGTTCATCGGGCTGTCGTGCTTGAGGTGGCGGACGTAGTCATTGGGCTGACGGGTTTCGGCCCAGTCGGCCCGGTAGGCGGCGGCCACCGAAGCCAGCGCCTGGTCAGCGCGCCAGCGGGCCTGGTCGAGTCCCGGAACACCCTGCGTCGCCGCCGCGAACTCGTCCGGCGTCTGCGGACCCAGACCGAAGACGAAGATCTGCTCGCGGAACCGGCGCAGCACCCGCTCGGCCACATCCGCCCCCTGGAGCTCCGCCGCCTTGACCGCCGCGCCCATCGGGTCGGTCGACTGCAGCATC
>JBKJII010000059.1:0-8781 GCA_046598505.1 Caulobacter sp.
GTACCGAAGGCGGTACATGTCCCCGTCTCGAACCGCGCCCTCAAACGCCGTGCAGGCGGCGATAGTCCTCGATCTGGCGCAGCAGGCGATTGGTTCCGCCGTCGCCGAATACGCAGAGCAGCCGACGGCCGAGCAGGCCGTTGACCGGCCCCAGGATGCCGGGACCCTCGTAGGCGAAGTGCAGGGTGGACGGGGCGACGAGATCCAGGCCCGGCACGCGGGTGACGCCAATCGGACCCATCAGGTTCCAGTCGAAAGTCTCTGTCCGGCCGAGCGTGTGGTGGACCAGCGTCGTCGGCGTCAGCTCCAGCCGCCAGCGCCGCCGCCCGAGCAGCCACATCAGGCCCGCGGCGCCGAAAGGAATTCCGGCGGCGATGGCGACGCTGACCGGATCGGCCAGGAAGACCTCGCGATTGACCAGCCACGACAGGCCGAGCAGCGCCCAGATCGGCGCGAACATCCCGAGAAGCTTGCCGCCATTGAGTTCGAAGGTCATGACGCCCACCTATCGCGTTTCAGTGTTCTCCGGGGAGAGATTTTCGTGCGCCAGTGGTCCGTCGACGCCTTCGCTGCAGGCCCGTTCAAGGGCAATCCCGCCTGCGTGGTCGAGCCCCTGCCCGCCTGGCGCGACGCGGCCTGGATGCAGGCGCTGGCGGCGGAGAACAACCAGGCCGAGACGGCCTATCTGCTGACGACCGATGACCCTGCCCGCTTTGGCCTGCGCTGGTTCACCCCGGCGCTGGAAGTGCCCCTCTGCGGCCACGCCACCCTGGCGGCGGCCCATGTGCTGTTCGCCGAACTAGGCCTGACGGCGGACATGGTGACCTTCGACACCGCTTCGGGTCCGCTGACGGTCCGACGGCTGGGCGAGCGCTACGAGATGGACTTCCCGGCCAATGCACCGAAGCAGACGGCCATCCCCGACGGCCTGGTCGAGGCGCTCGGCGCGACGCCGGATGAGGTCTGGGCCGGCAGCTACCTGGTCGCCGTGTTCGACAGCGAGGCGGCCGTGCGGGCGCTGAAACCGGATCTGGCCGCGGTCGAAAAGATCGCCGGCGAGGCCACCGGCGGGCGCGGCAACATCTCCTGCGCCGCCCTGGCCGACGCCGGATCGGGTTACGATGTCGTCAGCCGGTTCTTCGCGCCCGGCTCGGGCATTCCGGAAGACCCGGCCACCGGCTCGGCGCACTGCATCCTCTCACCGCTGTTCGCCGGCAAGCTGGGCCGCGCAGCCTTGCGATTCCACCAGGCCTATCCCGGCCGGGGCGGCGATCTGGACTGCGAGCACCGCGGCGAGCGGGTGATGCTGCGCGGTCAGGCCGTGACGGTCATTGAGAGCGTGCTGCGGCTGTAGACAGGAAAACGCCCCCGTCCGGGGAGAGACGGGGGCGTTCCTTCGCGTCAGCGCTGGTCCGGGGGGAACCTACCAGCGGCGCGGGTCGAGCGGGAACCGGTCGTAGCGGTCGGGGTGACCGTCGTGATCGCGGTCGGCCATCGGGCCAGGATACGGGCCAGGGCCGGGATGCGGGCCAGGGCCGGGATGCGGACCGGGGCCGCGCGGACCACGGTCATCACGGTCATGACGTTCGTAGCGAATTCTGGCGCTCAGGGCGTTGAAGCGGCGATCAAGGTCGCGGCGCTCCCAGCTCTGCAGGCCGCCGGTGCGGCGGTAGCGGTTTTCAAGCCTGGCGATGCCCTGGAATTCGGCCCGCAGGGCCAACGCTTCGCGACGCGTGAGTGAGCCGTTGCGGACGCCCATGTCGATGCGATGATCAAGCTGGGCCTGGCGCTGGTTGATGTTCATCCACGGCGCGGCTGCGGCCGGCAGGGCGGCGCCGGCGAGAGCGGAGGCCGCCAGCAGGGGGATCAGAAATTTCTTCATCTCAGGTGTCCTTTTGTCGCGGAGCCGCCTCGGGGGGGACGACCATGCGCAAAGGTAAACACGCAGAAGCTGAAACGGTTCTGACCCGCTCGTTGTGAAGCGTTCAGGAAGCTGAACCGGTCAGGCGGCCTCGACGCGGGCGGCCGAGGCGTTGGCCAGCGTGGACTCGATGGCGTCGTAGAGCCGGGTCAGTTCGATCGGCTTGGACACATGGCCGTCCATGCCGGCCGCGAGATAGGATTCCACCTGATGCACCAGGGCGTTGGCCGTCAGCGCCAGGATCGGCGTGCGCGGTCCGCCCTCGGCCGACTCTGCGGCGCGGATAGTGCGCGCGGCTTCGACGCCGTCCATGACCGGCATCTGGATGTCCATAAGGATCAGGTCGAACCGACCATGGCGCCAGGCGTCGACAGCCTGACGGCCGTCCGACACGATATGCAGCTCAACGTCGAGCGGCTCCATGACCGCCTGCAGAACCTTCTGGTTGGTCGCGTTGTCCTCGGCCGCCAGGATGCGCAGCTTGCGCTCTTCCAGCGCCCCCAGGCCGGGCTCCTGAACGCTGGCCTCGGCCGGCGCGGTCGCCCGCTCAAGCGGCAGATCGACGGTAAAGGTCGAGCCTTCGCCTTCGATGCTGCGGGCGGACACGGCGCCGCCCATCAGCTGGGCCAGCTCACGGCAAATGGCCAGACCCAGGCCCGTGCCGCCGAAGCGGCGGGTGGTCGAGTTGTCGGCCTGGATGAATTTCTCGAACAGCGTCGGCAGCTTGTCGTTGGCGATGCCGATGCCGGTATCGGAGACGGTCAGACGCAAGCCGCCCGACGGCGAGCGCGAGAAGCGGGCCGCAACGGCGCCCTCGACGGTGAATTTCACCGCGTTGGACAGCAGGTTGCTGAGGATCTGGCGAATACGGTCGGCATCGCCG
Source organism: Caulobacter sp. (assembly GCA_046598505.1). GTDB lineage: Bacteria > Pseudomonadota > Alphaproteobacteria > Caulobacterales > Caulobacteraceae > Caulobacter. The sequence continues at coordinate 2,805 of JBKJII010000059.1, forward strand.
CGCCACCAGCCGGCGACATCGGCGTCGACAGTCATGCCGAAACGCAGGGTCTTCTGGCCGGCCAGCACCGAGAAGGCGCTGACGGCGGTCTCGGCCATGACGTCCAGCGAGAAGTCGTGCTCGGCCAGCTCCAGACGGCCCGCCTCGATCTTCGACAGATCCAGCACGTCGTTGATGACGCTGAGCAGCAGTTCGCCGGACTCGCGGATAACGCCAAGCCGCTCGCGCTGCCTGCTGTCGAGTTCGCCGCGGGCCATCACGTCGGCCATCGCCAACACGCCGTTCAGCGGGGTGCGGATCTCGTGGCTCATGTTGGCCAGGAACTGGGATTTCAGCACGTTGGCCGCGTTGGCCAGGTCGCGGGCCTCGACCAGTTCGGCCATTGCCTTGCGCAGATCCTGGTCATTGGCGTCGAGCTTGGCCAGCAGCTGGTTGAAGCTCTGGGCCAGGCTGCGGAACAGATCGTCATCGGCGTCCTCGGCCACCGGGGTGAAGCGACCGCTCTCGGCCACCTCGCCCATGGCCTGGGACAGGCGGCTGACCGGCCGAATCACGCGACGGGCGAGTGTATTGGCCACGAACATCGCGATTCCGGCCGTGCCGAAAAACAGGGCGAAGGTCAGGGCCAGGAAGCGCGGCAGCAGCGCCGCAAGCTTGGGCGATTCAACGGTCGTGACCAAGGCGCCGATCGTGCGGCCGGCGCTGATCACCGGCGTCCTGATCGTGGTTTCAGACGTCGTGGCCGGACCCGCATCACGCTGCACGGCCAGGATGCGGCCCTTGGCGTCGATCAGACTGGCGGAGCGAACGCCGGGGGCCGCCACCATTGAGGCGACCGCGCGGCGGGCCTCGACATCATCCCCGCGGGCCAGGGCGGGAGCAGCGATTTCGGCGACTACGGCATTCAGCGCAGCGGTGTTCGCCTTGGTCTCCTGCCGGGAGACGGCCCACTGCTGGATCATGAAGGCGCTGCAGGCGGCGAGCAGCACGGCGACCGTGGTGACCAGCGCGACGCTTGCCACGCGCGCCTGGAACGGCGCGTGGCTCGAAGCCTGGGATGTGTCCGTCCTCTGGATCATCTGCGCGAAAAACAGCCCCTCACCGGAACCTTATCGCGCAATCTTCCTAACGCTTCGCTTCCGCGACAATTTAACCCACTATTAACCTAGGCAAAAATTAAGGTTTCGTTTACCGTGAGTTCGCCTACCGGTTGATGGAGATTTCAGGTGGAAAAAGCGTTTGTAGCCCAACGTGTGGCTCGCAAGTTGTTCGCGACCGAGCATGCGCTCGACGCGGCGATGACCGAAGCTGCGGAACTGATGGCGGATCTGCTGAAGGCCCGTAGGGACCTGAACCTGTCCGCCGTGGTCGGCGACGCCGCCCCGGCAAAGCTGGTCGCGGCCATGGCTGCGCTGGCGGAAGCCCGCTCGGCGGTTGTCAGCGTTCACAACGAACTCAACGAAGTGAAGCTGCGCATCGGCGTCCGCACGAAGATGACCGGCTGGGAAGACAAGCCGCCGGAACTCGCGACCCTGCAAGCCAATGCGGATCTGCGTCAGGTCTCCTGACGACGAAGGTTGCGATAGTTTAACTCTCTTGCGCCTCTAACACCGTGTAGAGGCGCAAGAGATGTATCACTCGCTCATCCCTTTGATCGGCTGGGGCGCCACGCTGTTGGTGTGCGCCTTCGCATGGTGGAAGGGTGGGCAGGCTGAGCGCCTCGGTGCGAGCCTGAAGCTGGCGACGTCTGTGATCGCCTTCGGGGTTCACCATCTCCTCAAGCAGGATTCGATTTCCGGCGCCCTGCTGACTGCGGACGGCGTTCTGGCGGTCGGCTTTCTGGCCCTGGCCATTCGCTACGCCAGCCTGTGGATCGGCGCGGCCATGCTGCTGCAGGCCGGCCAGTTCAGCCTCCACGCCTGGTATCTGGTCAGCGGCATGGATCGCGACCGCTTCTACGCCATTGCCAACAACCTCGTGACCATCGGCATCCTCGTCTGCATTCTCGTCGGGACGCTGATCTCCTGGCGACGACGCAACAAGGCCGAGGCGGCCGCTCAGGCGGCCTGAGCCGACTTTCGCGCCGGCGCTGTCGTCAGCGCTACCCCCGACAGGATCAGCCCCAGAGCCGCGAAAGCGCTCCAGCCCGGCCGCTCGTGCATCAGTCCGATCCCGAGCACCATGGCCCAGATCGGCAGCAGATAGACGGTCATGCTGGTGAACACCGCGCCGCGACGCTGGATCAGCCAGACCCAGCCCACCGTGCCGATGCCGCTGGAAAACACGCCCAGCACCACCGTGACGGCCAGCGGCGTCAGCGGCGGCGCCGTCGGCAGGCCGTGCAGGACCAGCGCCCCGACCGTGGCGAAGATCGCGCCCGTCAGGCACATCATCAGCCCGCCGACCAGGGAACTGACCTGCGGCGCCTTGCGGGCCATGATGTTCGAGGCCGCGTAGAACACCGCCGCGCCGATCGCCAGACCAAGGGCGCCCGCTTCCAGCGCCGCGCCCGACGACAACCGGGGCCAGACCAGCGTCAGCAGACCGGCAAAGCCCATCGCCACGCCCACCGCCCGGCGGGGGGTCAGCTTCTCGTCCTGCAAAAAGAAGTGCGCCATCACCACGGTGAACACCGGCGAGCCGCCGTTACAAATGGCGTTGAGGGCGCTGGGCAACCGGGTGGCCGCCGTCGAGAACATGAAGAACGGCAGGGCGAATCCGACCAACCCGAGCATGGCGTAGGCCGGCCACGGCGAGCCGCGCTCCAGGTTCAACGGCGGCAGCTGTTCGCCGCGCATGGCGGCGATGATCCACAACGTCGCGGTAGCGACCCACAGGCGGATGGCCGAGACCCAGAAGGGGTGGATGCCGTCGACGGCGATCTTCAGACCGGCGAACGCCGAACCCCAGATCAGCACCAGGGCGCCCAGCACCACCCAGTCTATACGCGCCCGCGATGTCACCCGTTGCTCCCCCGGTTTGGCGTCGTGGGTAAGGCCACCGTCCACGGCGCGCCAGAGCTTCCTGTCAGCGACCCAAGAAAAACTCCGCTTGTGCGGCGCAGCAAAATCGGGTTCTTCGGCGGCGGGCCACGCTCTCCCAACGGAGCGCAGTCCATCTGCAAGGATGGGAGACATCGCAGTGAACACGACTCCGCATAAGCCGGATTTGCGCCCGGCACGCCCCGAATTCTCTTCAGGCCCCTGCGCCAAGAGACCCGGCTGGACCCCCGAAAAGCTCAGTGACGCCGTCCTCGGACGCTCGCATCGCGGCAAGCCCGGCAAGGCGAAGCTGAAGCTGGCCATCGACCGCACCCGCGAGGTGCTGGGCGTTCCGGCCGACTTCCTGATCGGCATCGTCCCCGGCTCCGACACCGGCGCCGTCGAGATGGCCATGTGGTCCATGCTCGGTCCGAAGCCTGTCCAGCTGCTGGCCTTCGAATCCTTCGGCAAGGACTGGGTCACCGACGTGACCAAACAGCTCAAGCTGCCGGCCGTGGAGGTGCTCGACGCCCCCTACGGCGCCCTGCCCGACCTGACCAAGGTCCGCCCCGACGCCGACCTGGTGTTCACCTGGAACGGCACCACGAGCGGTGTGCGCGTGCCGAACGCTGACTTCATCAGCGCCGACCGCGAAGGCATCGTCATCTGCGACGCCACCAGCGCCGCGTTCGCCCAGGATCTCGACTGGGCCAAACTCGATGCGGTGACCTTCTCCTGGCAGAAGACGCTCGGCGGGGAGGCCGCCCATGGCGTGCTGATCCTGTCGCCGCGCGCCGTCGCCCGCCTCGAGAGCTACACGCCGCCCTGGCCCATGCCGAAGCTGTTCCGCATGACCGACAAGGGCAAGCTCAACGCCGGCATCTTCGAGGGCGCCACGATCAACACCCCCTCGTTGCTCTGCGTCGAGGACGCCCTCGATGCCCTCGCCTGGGCCGGGACCGTCGGCGGTTTCGCCGGCATGAAGGCCCGCTCGGAAGCCAATCTGAAGGCGCTCGAAGACTGGGTCGCGGTCACGCCCTGGGTCGCGTTCCTCGCCGAGGACAAGGCCAGCCGCTCGAACACCTCGGTCTGTCTGAAGGTTGTCGATCCCGCCATCACCGCCCTCTCCGACGACGCTCAGGCCGACTTCGCCAAGAAACTGGCGTCCCTGCTGGAGAAGGAAAAGGCCGCCTACGACATCGGCGGCTACGCCAAGGCGCCGCCGGGCCTGCGCATCTGGTGCGGCGCGACGGTCGACACGGCCGACGTCAAGGCGCTGACGCCGTGGCTCGACTGGGCCTTCGCGTCCGTCTCCGCCGAGCTTCAGGCCGCCTGACTTCGAGCCCCCTCAGTCACGCTGCCGCGTGACAGCTCCCCCTGAGGGGGAGCATCCGCGGCCGTGATCCTCCCCCTCTGGGGGAGGTGGCCCCCAAAGCCAGCAAGCAGGGGGGCCGGAGGGGGCCTCTTCACCCCATTCGCTGAAAGACAGACCCCATGCCCCCTCGCGTTCTCATCGCTGACAAGCTCAGCCCCGCCGCCGTCGAGATCTTCAAGAACCGCGGCGTCGACTTCGATATCAAGACCGGCCTGACCAAGGACGAGCTGGTCGCCGTGATCGGCGACTATGACGGCATCGCCATCCGCTCGGGCGCCAAGCTCGACAAGGACGTGATCGCCGCCGCCGGCAAGCTGCAGGTCATCGCCCGCGCCGGCATCGGGGTCGACAACGTCGACATCCCCGCCGCCACCGCCAAGGGCATCGTGGTGATGAACACCCCCTTCGGCAACTCGATCACCACGGCCGAGCACGCCATCGCCATGATGTTCGCCCTGGCCCGCCAACTACCCGTCGCCGACGCCTCCACTCAGGCCGGCAAGTGGGAGAAGAACCGCTTCATGGGCGTGGAGCTCTACGCCAAGACGCTGGGCCTGATCGGCGCCGGCAACATCGGCTCGATCGTCGCTGACCGGGCTCAGGGCCTGAAGATGAAGGTCATCGCCTTCGACCCCTTCCTGTCGCCGGAACGGGCCATCGAGATGGGCGTGGAAAAGGTCGAGCTGGAGGACCTGCTGGCCCGGGCCGACATCATCACCCTGCACACACCCCTGACCGACAAGACGCGCAACATCCTCTCGGCCGAGGCCCTGGCGAAGACCAAAAAGGGCGTGCTGATCGTCAACTGCGCCCGCGGCGGGCTGGTCGACGAGGTGGCCCTGCGCCAGCTGCTCGACAGCGGCCACATCGGCGGCGCGGGCTTTGACGTGTTCACCTCCGAGCCGGCCAAGGAGAACCCGCTGTTCGGCAGCGACAGGGTCGTCGCCACCCCGCACCTGGGCGCCAGCACCAACGAGGCGCAGGAGAACGTCGCCCTGCAGGTCGCTGAGCAGATGAGCGACTATCTGCTGACCGGCGCCGTCACCAACGCCCTCAACAGCCCCTCAATCACCGCCGAGGAGGCCCCGCGCCTCAAGCCCTTCGTGGCCCTGGCCGAGAAGATCGGCGGCTTCGCCGGCCAGATGGTCGACTTCGGCATCACGGCCATCGACATCGCCTACGAGGGCGAGGTTTCGGCCCTCAACGTCAAGCCGATGACCAGCGCAGCCCTCGCCGGCGTGCTGCGGCCGATGCTGGCGGAGATCAACATGGTCTCGGCCCCGGCCGTGGCGAAGGAGCGCGGCATCGTCGTCTCCGAGAGCCGCCAGGAGCAGAGCCCGGTTTATGAAAGCCTGATGCGCGTGACCATCACCACCGAGAAGGGCAAGCGCTCCTTCGCCGGCACGGTGATCGGCGGCGCGCCGCGCATCGTCGAGGTCAAGGGCATGGACCTGGACGCGGCCTTCTCGCCGGCCATGCTCTACGTCAACAACCTCGACAAGCCGGGCTTCATCGGCGCCCTGGGCGGCCTGTTGGGCGAGGCGGGCGTCAACATCGCCACCTTCAACCTGGGCCGCATCGACGCCGGCGACGACGCCATCGCCCTGGTGGGGATCGATCA
>JBKJII010000444.1:0-2048 GCA_046598505.1 Caulobacter sp.
GGAAAGGGAGCGGCTGTCCTTGGGATCGAACTCGCGCTTCATCAGCCGGGCCCAGAGCAGGCGGGCGGCCCGCATCTTCGCCACTTCCATGAAGTAGTTCATGCCGATGGCCCAGAAGAACGACAGGCGCGGGGCGAACTGGTCGACGGTCATCCCGGCGGCGATGCCGGCCCGGACATACTCGATCCCGTCGGCCAGGGTGTAGGCCAGCTCCAGGTCCGCCGTCGCCCCGGCCTCCTGCATGTGATAGCCGGAAATCGAGATGGAGTTGAACTTCGGCATTTCGCGCGAAGTATATGAAAAGATGTCCGAAATGATCCGCATCGAAGGCAGGGGCGGATAGATGTAGGTGTTCCGGACCATGAACTCCTTGAGGATGTCGTTCTGGATGGTGCCCGACAGCTTGTCGTGCGGCACGCCCTGTTCCTCGCCGGCCACGATATAGAGCGCCAGGATCGGCAGCACGGCGCCGTTCATGGTCATCGACACGCTCATCTTGTCGAGCGGGATGCCGTCGAACAGGGTCCGCATGTCGAGGATGCTGTCGATGGCCACGCCGGCCATGCCGACATCGCCCTTCACCCGCTCATGGTCACTGTCGTAGCCTCGGTGGGTGGCCAGGTCGAAGGCCACCGACAGGCCCATCTGACCGGCCGCCAGGTTGCGGCGATAGAAGGCGTTGGAATCCTCGGCGGTCGAGAAGCCGGCGTACTGCCGCACCGTCCAGGGGTTGGTGGCGTACATGGTCGGGTAGGGGCCGCGCACGAAGGGCTCCAGACCGGGATAGCCGCCGAGGAAGTCGAGGCCGGCCACGTCTTCAGGACCATAGGCGGCGGGCACGTCCACGCCTTCGGGCGTGTGCCAGACGGGACCGCCCTGCGGCGCGGCGCCGGGCCGGGCGCCGGCAGTGAAGTCGACCCTGGCGAAATCGGGGAAGGTGGACATGGCTCAGGCCTCCTCGAACGCGGCGGCGAAGCGGATGGACGGCAGCGGCGGGCAGGACGAGTCCGGCCCGGGCAGTTTCGGATCAGGCCCGGCCACGGCGAAGGCGGCGGGATCGGCGCCCGCGACCTCCGGCGCCTTGTCGTCGGCATTGAGGAACACCGTCACCCCGAGGATCTTGCGGGACTTGTCGGCGTAGGCACTCGACTGGGCTTCGCGGCTGGTGTTGACCGCCTCGGCGATGACGCCGGACTGCAGCGCCGCGACGATGCCGCCGGCGGCCTCGATGGCCTGGAAGCTGGCCCAGGCGGCCCTGGCCATCTGGTCGGTGAGGGTATCGAGGTACCAGGCGCCGCCGGCCGGATCGGCCACGCGTCCAAGATGGCTCTCTTCCATCAACACCAGCTGGGTGTTGCGGGCCTGGCGGCGGGCGAAAGGCGTGGGCAGGCCGATAGCGTCGGTGAAGGCGCCCAGCACGATGGCGTCCGCCCCGCCCACAGCGGCGGCGAACCCGGCGCTGGTCAGCCGGATGAGGTTGGTCCAGGCGTCAGCCCTGGCCAGCATGCGGTTCGATGACCGCACTTCGACCCTGGCCGGGACGTCCACGCCGCAAGCCACTGTGACCCGCGCCCAGAGCGCCCGGGCGGCCCGCACCTTGGCCACGCCGGTGAAGTATTCCCCGTCCAGGCTGACACCGAGCACGATGCGCCGGAACGCCTCGTCCATCGGCAGTCCGGCCTTCAGCAGCGCCTTGGCGTAGGCGAGGGCGCCGGCGGTCATGACCGCCAGTTCCTCGGTGTTTGACCCGCCGGACTCATGCGCCGCGCGGCCGGTGGCGAGGAACAGGCTGGCCTTGCTGTAGGTCGCCGCGAGCCGCGCGCCGACGGTGGCGGCGGAGATGAGGTGGCTCTCAACAGGCCCGGGGCTGGCGCCGGCCGTGGCGAAGGCCGTCAGCGGATCCATGTGGAAGGCCAGCGGTGCGTTTGGCGCTGACTTGGCAAGGGTTCCCAGCCAGTCGGCAGCCTTGGGGCCGAGGTAGCCGGCGTCCAGGGCGACCGGGGCCAGGTCCAGCATCACGCCGTCCAGCACCCTGGCCAGATCGTCCG
>JBKJII010000064.1:0-4404 GCA_046598505.1 Caulobacter sp.
AATCTGGCCGACTGGCTCCGCCGCTTCGGCCCCGCCTACAGCCACATGATCGTGCCCGACGCCGATAGCACCATGACCGGCGAGACCATCCTGCATCTGGTCGACGCCATGGAGCGTCACCCGACCATCGGCCTGATCCAGACCACCCCGGCGATCGTCGAGGGCAAGACCCTGTTCGCCCGCGCTTCGCAGTTCGGCGTACGCCTCTACGGCCGGGTCGCTTCGGCGGGCCTGGCCTGGTGGTCGGGTTCGGAAGCCAGCTACTGGGGCCACAACGCCATCGTCCGCGTCCGCGCCTTCGCGGACTGCTGTGGCCTGCCCAGCCTGCCGGGCCGCAAGCCCTTCGGCGGTCACATCATGAGCCACGACGTGGTCGAGGCCGGACTGCTGCGCCGTGGCGGCTGGGGCGTGCACGTCACTCCGACCCTGACCGGCAGCTACGAAGAAACCCCGCCCAGCCTGCTTGAGTTCATGAAGCGCGAACGTCGCTGGTGCCAGGGCAACCTGCAGCACATCGCCCTGCTCCGCGCGCCCGGCCTGCACTGGATGAGCCGCTTCCAGCTGGTCGTCGGCCTGATGGCCTATCTCGCCTCGCCGATCTGGCTGATGTCGCTGGTCGCCGGCCTCTATATCCAGATCCACAACAAGGCGGACTGGGGCTCCTGGTGGTATTTCCTCCACCCCGAGATCAACCCGATGCTGATGGCCTCGCTGCTGACCACCGGCATGCTGCTCGGCCCCAAGCTGATGGGTGTCGCCCTGGTGCTGAGCCGCAAGGACGAGCGCAAGGCCTACGGTGGGACCAGGGCCCTGCTGAAAAGCGTCGCCGCCGAAATGGCCCTCTCGGCCATGACGGCTCCGATCTACATGATCGGCAATACGCGCGCCGTGTTCGAGATCTTCATGGGTCGCGACGCCGGCTGGGTCAGCCAGAACCGCGACGCCGACGGCCTGTCGCTGGCCGACGCCAAGGTGAGCTTCCGCAACGAGTTCTTCGCCGGGATGTTCTTCCTTACGGCCCTGGCCATGCGCCCGGACCTGCTGATGTGGATCTGGCCGATCTTCGTGCCGATGCTGTTCGCCGCGAAGATCGCCTCCTGGACTTCGAGCCGCGCCGCCGGTGAAAAGGCCTTCAAGGCCGGCCTGCTGATCACGCCGGAAGAACGCGCCGCCACGACCGTCCCGGCCGCCGAGCCGCACCACGGCGCCGAAGTGGTGCCGATGCCGGTCCGCCAGACCAACCCCGCCCTGATGGCGGCGGAGTAGGTCGCCGCCGTACCGGGTGGAGGCGCTCACCGCGGGTCGTCCGGAACGACAGGTGTGCGAGCGGTGGCGGCCTAAAAACAGGCTTCTGGATCGGCCTCATCGCGATACAGCCTCAAGCGGCTCGCCAGGATGCGGCCTTTTGCGGCGGTCCGGCCGGCTGACGGCTCGGGCGGCGCGTCGACCTTCAACGACATCAGCACCTCCCCGGTGCCGTCGATCACGTCACGGGCGAAGTAGCGACCGCCGAGCTGTGCCAGGCCTTGATCATAAAGAGCGTCGGCTGCGGCGATGTCTTCGGCCCTGCGCCGCGCGTCCCCTGCCCGGATCAGGCGCTCAACGGCGCGATAGCGGGCGTCGACGCCGCAACCCTTCACGCGCGCAGGCTGATCGGCATTGCACGATGCGAGCAGGACGAGGGTGGCCAGGGCGACGAACGGCTTCATGATCCTCTGGCGCGACCTCTCGGGAAGAGAACTTTCGAGGCGCTCCCCGGTTTCGCCGTCTAACGGCAGATGGGAAAACCGTGCAGGTCGTTTCGCAACGGCAGACGCCGGATAACATCGTATGGCGTGGTCAGCCTGACCGAATTCTTGCGAACTTCGCCCGCCACCGCCGGTGTGGAAGCCGTCCTCTCCGCCGAAAAATACAGCCGGCCGGCCCTGGTCCACGAGCGGGCGGCGACCGGGCGGCCAAGGTCACCCTCAGCGATTTGAATGACGACCCTTGGTCGCGCTCCCGGAGAACGCACAAACACACGAAGGCCTATGACGTCGCCGGTCTCGTCGTGCACGCAAATGGCCGAATAGGTCGCCGCGCCACGAAGATCGAAGGGTGTCGTTGGGGCAGGAACGTCTCCCGCTGACGCCGATATCGGCGCCGCCAGAGCCAGACCCAGAAGAAGTGCGGCGATGTCTCGCTTCATCGGGGCAAACTAGACCTGCATTTCGGAAACAGCCAATCAGGCTGGCTCCGCACGCGCTCGGCGAAGTGGGCGGAGCACACCCTTTACCTCTCCCTCTTGGGAGGGGTCAGTCTATGCTGGCTCCGTCACCTTCGCACTGGCCGCTTCCAGACGGGCTGTCAGCGCCGCCAGCTGGTTCCAGAGTTCGGTCGGCATGCGCTCGCCGAACCTGGCGTAGAAGTCCGGAATGAGCGAGGCTTCCTCACGCCAGACGTCGACGTCGACGGTCTTGAGCAGCCTCAGTTGGGCCTCGCTCAGGCCAAGGCCGATCGTATCCAGCGACCCTGCCGCCGGCACCTTGCCGATGGCCGTCTCGACGGCCTCGGCCTCGCCCTCCAGGCGGTTGAAGATCCACTTCAGCACGCGGCTGTTGTCTCCGAAGCCCGGCCAGACGAAGCGGCCGTTCTCGTCCTTGCGGAACCAGTTGACCATGTAGATACGCGGCAGCTTCGCGGCGTCGGCGTCCGCGCCGACCTTCAGCCAGTGGCTGAAATAGTCGCCCATGTTGTAGCCGCAGAAAGGCAGCATGGCGAACGGGTCGCGGCGCAGTTCGCCGACCTTGTTCTCGGCCGCGGCCGTGCCTTCGGAGGCGACGGTCGAGCCCATGAACACGCCGTGCGCCCAGTCGAAAGCCTCGGTGACCAGCGGCACGGCGCTCGCCCGGCGGCCGCCGAACAGGATGGCGCTGATCGGCACGCCCCTGGGATCATCCCACTCCTCGGCGATCACGGGACACTGGGCTGCGTCGACAGCGAAGCGGGCATTGGGGTGCGCAGCGGGATCGGGACTTTCCGGCGTCCAGGAGCGGCCACGCCAGTCGGTCAGATGCGCGGGCTTTTCGTCGGTCAGGCCTTCCCACCAGACGTCGCCGTCGTCGGTCAGGGCCACGTTGGTGAAGATGACGTTCTCGTCGAGCGCCTCGATGGCGTTGCGATTGGTGCCGATACCGGTGCCCGGCGCCACACCGAAGAAGCCGGCCTCCGGATTGATAGCGTACAGCCTGCCGTCGTCGCCGAAACGCATCCAGCAGATGTCGTCCCCGACCGTCTCCGCCTTCCAGCCCGCGATGGTTGGTTGAAGCATGGCCAGGTTGGTCTTGCCGCAGGCGCTGGGGAAGGCCGCCGCCACGAAGCGCACCGCCCCCTTGGGGCTCGTCAGCTTGAGGATCAGCATGTGCTCGGCCAGCCACCCCTCGTCGCGGGCCATGACGCTGGCGATTCGCAGGGCGTAGCACTTCTTCCCCAGCAGGGCGTTGCCGCCGTAGCCCGAGCCGTAGGACCAGATTTCCCGGCTCTCGGGGAAGTGGACGATGTATTTGATCTCGTTGCAGGGCCAGGTGACGTCGGCCTGGCCCGGCTCCAGCGGCGCGCCCAGCGAATGCAGCGCCGGCACGAAGAAGCCGTCCTCGCCCATCTGGTCCAGCGCCTGCTGGCCCATGCGGGTCATCACCCGCATCGAGATGGCGACATAGGCGCTGTCGGTGATCTCGACACCCAGCGCGCTGATCGGCGAACCGATCGGACCCATGCTGAACGGCACGACGTACATTGTTCGACCGCGCATGCAGCCGTCGAACAGCGCCTTCAGGTCGGCCCGCATTTCGGTCGGGTCGAGCCAGTTGTTGGTCGGGCCGGCGTCGATCTCCTGTTCGGAGCAGATGAAGGTGCGGCTCTCGACCCGGGCGACATCCTTGGGATCGGAGGCGGCATAGAAGCTGTTCGGACGCTTGGCGGGATTGAGGCGCTTCAGCGTGCCGGCCTCGACCAGCAGGTCGGTGAGCGCGGTCCACTCGGCGTCGGAGCCGTCACACCAGTGCACACGGTCAGGCCTGGTCAGCGCCGCGACCTCGCGCACCCAGGCAATCAGCCGCGCGTGTTTGGTCGGAGCCTGGTCGAGGCCCGGAACAGTCGATTCGCCGCCCATCACCGGCGTCCTCCTTGTAACGGGCGTCCCGAAACTGGCCTTTGAAGCGGCTCTTGTATCGACGCCTTGCGCAGGAGTGTTGGGTAGCTGCCAAGGGCCGTCCGGGCAAGCCGAAAGCGATAGGCAGGATCGTCCGGACAAGGACCGCGGGGCTGAATTTTCCCGGGACCGGGCAGGTTTCCCCTGAGCGGCGGAGACTCTGTCCCTGCGCGCCGCCGTGCCGGGGCGCCCGATACCCTTCGCACGGGATCAGC
>JBKJII010000110.1:0-1903 GCA_046598505.1 Caulobacter sp.
GGCGCGCGGTGGCCGCTGGGCATGCCGGTCGAGGTGCGGCTGCGCGAGGCTACCCCGGTCACCGGGGGCCTGCTGTTCGAGATGCTGTCCGAGCCGATGCCGGCCGATCCCAATGCACCAAGGCCGCGCCTTGGCGTGCGCCGAAAGATGGACCCCGGCAGAGGCGGCCCTCCCAAGCGCGGCGGCCCGCCGAAAGGCGTGCGCAAGGGGAAGCGGCGGTAGGGTATTAGTCGCGCCACTCGGCGAGCACCTCGTTGTCGGCGGGATCGACGAAACTGACCTTGTCGATTTCCACCGCAAGCAGGCAAACAGGGCGCTGATCCATTGCCTCGCTGATGCAATGGAAGGCTTGGCCATCCCCGAAAGCAGCGACCCGCCCCTCGATGACTATCCAGAATGGCCGTCGCGTCGGCGTCGGCCTGTCGCCAGCAGCCTTAAGTACGAATTCGTAGGGCCGCCCTGCCCTCCGGCGGACGCGGGATGCGTCAGCGCTGAAGATCTGTGCCAGGCCAAGGGTCCGAGTTGTCGCCGACACATCCGGCGCAGGCGCGACAGCCTTGTCGCCGGCCGGAGTCGCCACATCGGGGGATGGCGCCGGCGACCCGACAGACGCCGGGCAGCCTTCGGACAGGATCCAGGGACGAGGAATCCAGAACCCCTCGACCGCCTCGACCTTCTCCTGGCCGGCCGCTTCACCGATCAGGGGTGAACCGGTCCAGACCTGAGGCCGCGCTGTCAGGCGATAGGTCTTCGTCCTGGCGTCGAACGCGTACGAGGCCTGCACTGTGTTCGACGGCATGGTCGGCCCCTCGCAGCCGAACGGCAGTCGGATCAGGAACGCCCGGCCACCAAGCGAGCCCGGCGCGGCCAGCGGCTCACCCGCTGCGGAGGACGAAGCAAATTCCCCACCCAGCAGGATCAAGTCCGCTCTGGAGAGAACCGGTGGTGCAATCGGCGCCGGCTGCGGCGTTCCGGTTGCCTCCACGCCTGGTTGCGGCGGGGATGACGAATGGGGTCGAAGTTCGCGCCAGAGCAGCGGCGCAATGATCACAGCCACCACAATGCTCCCCAGAAGCATCGGCGCGATCAGACGCTGGCGGCGGTTGCGAGGGACTGGGCTATCGTCCGGCATGGGCCCATACTAGCAGGCCAAAGGCTGAATTTCACCGCACCAACGTCGGGATCGACGACAGCGTCCATGACCATTCCGCAGATCATCGCCCTGACCGTGCTGGTCGCCGTCGTGGGCGCTATGATCTCGGGCCGAATACGGTCAGACGTGATCGCTCTGGCCGGCGCGGCTGCTCTGCTCGTGTCCGGGACCATTCGGCCCGTAGAAGTCCAGGGGGCGTTCGCCAGCCCGGCCATCATCACCCTCGCTTCGTTGTTTGTTATCGCCTACGCGCTGGAGTTGACCGGCCTGCTCGGCCTGCTGATCCGCAAGACCATCGCCCTGTGCGGCCGACTTGGCCAGGTCGGTGTGTGGATTGTGATAGGCCTGTCCGGGGCGGCTTCCGCCGTGCTCAACAATACGCCGATCGTCGTGCTGGCGGCGCCGGTTGTGCGTGACGCCGCGAACTCTATGGGACTGTCGCCGAAGCGGTTTCTCATTCCGCTGTCCTACGCTTCGATTCTCGGCGGCGCCTGTACCTTGATCGGCACGTCGACAAACCTGTTGGTGAGCGACATGGCACGCAATGCCGGCCAACCGGTGTTTGGGATGTTTGAAATCACGCCGGTTGGACTGATCGTCGCGGCGGCGGGCGGGCTCTACATCTTCCTTTTCGGTGGACGGTTGCTGTCGCGGGACATGCCGGACCCGGCGGGACCAACCGGGCGCAGACGCGTCGCGGACGCCGCAGGCGACGATCCGGCACTGTTCCCGATCGACAGGCCATTTCAG
>JBKJII010000075.1:0-10288 GCA_046598505.1 Caulobacter sp.
CGAGGTCGCCAGCATCGGCGGCATGGTCAAGCAGTACCAGGTGGTTCTCGATCCGTTGAAGCTCGCGGCCTATAGCGTCACCCATCAACAGGTCACCGAGGCCATCAAGCGGGCCAACGGTGAGACCGGCGGCTCAGTTCTAGAGATGGCCGAGGCCGAATACATGGTCCGGGCCGGCGGCTACCTGACGACACTGGAGGACTTTCGGGCGATCCCGCTGCGCACAGCGGCCGGCGGCATCCCTGTTCGCCTTGGCGATGTGGCTTCGGTCCAGATCGGGCCAGAGATGCGCCGCGGCATCGCCGAGCTGGATGGCCAGGGCGAGGTCGCCGGCGCCGTGGTGATCCTGCGGTCAGGCGAGAATGCCAGAACGACGATTGCGGCGGTGAAGGCCAGGCTCGCCGAACTCCAGCGAAGCCTGCCCAAGGGCGTCGAGGTGGTCACCACCTATGACCGTTCCCAGCTCATCGACCGGGCCATCGCCAACCTGACCAGCAAGTTGGCCGAGGAATTCCTCATCGTCGCCATCGTCTGCGGCCTGTTCCTGTGGCATGTCCGCTCGGCGCTGGTGGCGATCCTGACCTTGCCCCTGGGCGTGCTGATCGCCTTCATCCTCATGCGTCTGCAGGGGGTCAACGCCGACATCATGTCCCTGGGCGGTATCGCCATCGCCATCGGGGCCATGGTCGACGCGGCCGTGGTGATGATCGAGAACGCCCACAAGAAGATCGAACGCTGGGAGCACGATCACCCGGGCGAACGCCTGGAAGGCGAAGAGCGGTGGCGGGTGGTGACCGATGCGGCGGTCGAGGTTGGGCCGGCCCTGTTCTTCAGCCTGGTGATCATCACCCTCTCCTTCATCCCGGTGTTCACCCTGCAAGCCCAGGAGGGGCGGCTGTTCGCCCCGCTGGCGTTCACCAAGACCTACGCCATGGCCGGGGCGGCGATCCTGTCGGTGACGCTTGTTCCGGTGCTGATGGGCTGGCTGATCCGGGGGCGCATTCCCCGGGAACAGAGCAACTTCCTCAACAGGGGACTGACCGCGGCCTATGAGCCGGCGCTGGCCTGGGTGATGAAGCGACCCAGGACGACCCTCATCATCGCCGCCCTCGCGTTCGCCACCACCGCCTGGCCGCTGTCGCAGTTGGGCGGCGAGTTCATCCCGCCGATGGACGAGGGCGATCTGCTCTACATGCCCTCGGCCCTGCCCGGGATCTCGGCGGCCAAGGCCTCGGAGCTGCTGCAGCAGACGGACCGGCTGATCCGCACCGTGCCTGAAGTAAAAAGCGTGTTCGGC
This sequence comes from Caulobacter sp., assembly GCA_046598505.1. GTDB lineage: Bacteria > Pseudomonadota > Alphaproteobacteria > Caulobacterales > Caulobacteraceae > Caulobacter. Next base: position 1,298 of record JBKJII010000075.1, read on the forward strand.
AAGGCCGGCCGCGCCGAGAGCGCCACTGATCCGGCGCCACTGGAGATGTTCGAGACCACCATCCAGTTCACACCGCGAAACCGGTGGCGGCCGGGCATGACGCCCGAGCGGCTGATCGAGGAGCTGGACCGCACGGTCCAGGTCCCTGGCCTCGCCAACGTATGGGTGCCACCGATCCGCAACCGCATCGACATGTTGGCGACCGGCATCAAGAGCCCGATCGGGGTCAAGGTGTCGGGATCGGATCTGGCGCAGCTCGACCGGATCGCCCGCGATGTCGAGGCAGTCGCAAAGCGCGTGCCTGGTGTCAGCTCGGCTCTGGCTGAACGGCTGACAGGCGGCCGCTACGTCGATGTGGACATCGACCGCGCCGTAGCCGCCCGCTTCGGGCTTAACATCGCCGACGTGCAGGAGGTCGTCGCCGGCGCGATTGGCGGCGAGACCATCGGCCAGACGGTCGAAGGCCTGGCCCGCTACCCGATCAGTGTGCGCTATCCGCGCGAGATCAGGGACAGTCTGGAGGGTTTGCGCGCCCTGCCCATCCTGACCCCTTCCGGCCAGCAGATCACGCTGGGCACGGTTGCGAGCGTTACGGTCACGGACGGACCGCCCATGCTGAAAACAGAGAACGGGCGGCCCTCGACCTGGGTCTATGTCGATGTCCGGGGTCGGGATCTCGCCTCGGTGGTGCGCGACCTGCGTGGCGCTGTGGCGAAGGAGGTCGCGCTCTCGCCCGGCTTATCCATCGCCTACTCCGGTCAGTTCGAGTACCTTCAGCGGGCGGTCGCCCGGCTAAAGCTGGTGGCGCCGGCCACCCTGCTGATCATCTTCGTCCTGCTCTATGTGATCTTCCGCCGTTTCGACGAGGCGGCGTTGATCATGGCCACCCTGCCGTTCGCCCTGACAGGCGGAGTCTGGACCCTCTACCTGCTCGGGTTCCATCAGTCGGTCGCGACCGGGGTCGGGTTCATTGCCCTGGCCGGCGTGTCGGCCGAGTTCGGCGTAGTGATGCTGATCTATCTCAGACAAGCCCTGGCCGAGCACGGGGCTGCCCCAAACCCCGCTCAGATCGAAACGGCGGTCCGGGAAGGGGCGCTGCTTCGCGTCCGCCCCAAGGCCATGACCGTCGCAGTGATCCTCGCCGGCCTGCTGCCGATCCTGCTCGGCCACGGGGCGGGTTCCGAGGTGATGAGCCGTATCGCCGCTCCGATGATCGGCGGCATGCTGACCGCGCCCCTGCTCTCGATGTTCGTCATTCCCGCCGCCTTCCTGCTGCTGCGGCGGCGCTCGCATTCCGTAAAACCGCCTCAACAAGGAGACTCCCCATGAAGCCCTTCGCCCACATCCTCGCTGTCACCGCCCTTGCCGCCACCCTGGCCGCCTGCGGAAAGAAGTCCGCAGAGCCGACCCCGGCGACCCCCGCCGCCGAAGCCGCCGCGCCAGCCTCCAGCGATCCCATGGCCGGCATGGACATGGCCGGCGCGAAGATGGCCATGGGATCGGGCACAGTGACCGCCATCGACAAAACCGCCGGCACGATTACGCTCGACCATGGTCCGATCGCCGCCATCCAGTGGCCGGCGATGTCCATGGAATTCAAGGCCAGCCCGGCGAGCCTGCTCGAGACGGTCAAGGTCGGCGACAAGGTGTCGTTTGATCTGAAAATGGCCGCGGGAACCGGCGAGGTGACGGCCATCAGGCCGCAGTGATGTCGCTGGGGACTGGCAAGGGTGTTCCGCCCGGACCTCGGAGGCGGCTCCTGTCGGGGCCGACGGTCGCCCTGGGCCTCGCCTATGTCGTCTTCAGCGAGTGGCTGAACACGCAGGTTCTCAGCCCCTGGGCCTAATCATTCGGCCCAGACCGGACCTGCGGAAGCCTTGGCTTGTCAGCACACCAGCCGCCGGAATGAGCGGTCAGGCGGGCGAGGTCGCCGGGACTGTTGATATTCTCGAAGGCCTCAGCACACGCGTTGCCCCAGTCCACGGGCGTCATGCCGACCGCCTCCGCGAAGCCTCTCAGCGAAGAGCCTCCGTCGGCGCGATAGGCGGGTAATGCCGCCAGCGCCCTGGTATCCCACAGCGCGCAGACCGGATGAAGCCGTCCAGCACAGCGCGCCATGGCCACGATGGTGGATGCATCCAGCGCGGCATCCAGCCGCCGCGCCAGGTCGTCGTGAAGGCCCGGCATGTCGCAGGGCAGTGTCAGGACACGCGCGAACCCCTCGCGGGCGGCCCATTCCAGCGCCGCCGACAGGCCGGCCAGCGGCCCCTCAATCCCCGGGTCGTCCACCACCAACGGCAGGCCGACCGGTCCCACCTGATCAGGCGAACGCACCGAAACGGCGACCCGCGGCGACCAGCTGAGCGCCCGGTCGAGAGCGTGATCAATCAGACTCCGCCCCCGAAACCGGCGCAGCGGCTTGCCACCGCCCATGCGCCGCCCTTCGCCGCCAGCCAGAACCACGACGACGAGATCCGGCGTCATCCTGCCCGCCCCCGGCGCGGCCGCCCGCGCGAGACCTTCGGCGCGAAACCATGCACGCCCGTTGCGTCCGCGACGCTTGCGATCGACGTCTCCAGGTCCCGCAACAGGCCGTCCTGGATAGAATAGATCCACCCGTGGATCGACAGGGGCTGTCCCCGCCCCCAAGCGTCGCGGACGAAGGGATTGTCGGCGAGGCTCTCGACCTGGGCCAGGACATTGCGTTCGCAGACGAGGTTCACCCGGGCGTCGAAATCGAGGATGCTGCCCAACTCGACCGCGTCGCGCCGACAAAGGCAGGCGACTGGCTGCAGCCAGTGGTCAATAAGGCCGTGGCGTTGTCCGGACACTGCCGCCCGGACGCCACCGCAACCGTAGTGGCCGCAGACGATGATGTGCCGCACCTTGAGGATCTCGACCGCGAACTGAAGCACCGAAAGGAAGTTGGCGTCCTGAGGCGGCGCGAGGTTGGCGACATTGCGGTGCACGAACAGCTCGCCGGGGTCGAGGCCGACAATCTCATTGGCCGGGACACGGCTGTCGGCACAGCCGATCCACAGGTAGTCGGGGCCCTGCTGGGCCGCCAGCCGCCGGAAATATTCGGGATCCACGCGTGTTCGGCCCGCGGCCCAGCGCAGATTGCGATCGAAAAGCTCGGCGATCACGCGACGGTCTCCGCGGGAGCCATGCCACGCCGCGCAGCCAGGCGCCGGGCCAGCCCGGTCAAATCCTCAGCCGTCAGACGTTGCCGAGCAATAGGCAGCACCACTGCGTTCTCGAGCGCCAGATGCCGCCGTTCCTGGGCGGCGAAGGCCGCGAGATCGCGCCGGCCGTCGAGGTTGGCGCCGGGCGCCGCCCGGGTTTCCAGGCATCGTTCGAGGTAGGTTCGCACCGTTCGGCCAAGAACACTGTCCGCCTTATGCTCAGCAGACAGCACGCCGAGCACGCCCTCGACTTCATCCTCAGCGAGGCAGCGGCGGCGCAGCAGGGGGAATAGGTCTTCCTCCTCGTCGATGATGTGGATTGGGGCCTCGAAGCGGAGGAAGTCGACGACCTCGGCGATCGGACCGGGATCAAAGAAAGTCGCCGCGCTCAACCGGTCGATCAGGGCGCACAACTGGCGATGCCGGAAGTGCTCGGCGAAAAAGAAGTCGAGAGGGGTCGCCATCAGCTCCGTCGAGATCGGCTCGATCCCGCCGTCGTCTCTGGTTGGCGACTCCCTCCCCCGGGTCACAGTTTCAGTTCCAGCGTGATCCAGACCTTGGAGCGGTCGGCGAAGGCCGGCGTGTCGCCGTTGAAACGGGCGGCCTTCATCTCGAACGACAGTTTCGGCGTCAGCGGCAGTGAGGCCGAGGCGTCGATTTCGCTGCCGTAGTCGATGCCGCCGTCGGCGTCCGAGAAGTCGTGCACCGCCGCGGCCAGCTTGAGCTTGCGGGTTCCGAACGGGACGCTGGCGCCTGCGCGCAGATTGACGTCCTTCACGCCCCGGGCGGGGGTGGCCAAAAACACGTCCGCCCAGCCCTGGAACGCATGCAGCGTCGCCAAGGGCGTGCTGAAACCGCGAACGCCGTTGCCGTCCAGCCGCTCAAGGCCCACCGAGATGTAACGGCTGTCCTTTTTCAGACCCGCGGCCAGCGCGAGGTAGTCGAGATCGAAATGGGCCGGATTTGAGCCGTAGTCGCCCTGGCGGGCGTACTCGACCTCCCAAGTCAGCGACGGGCCAGCCGCCAGCGGACGTGAGCCGGTCAAACGGGCGCCCCAGGTGGCGCTCGACTGCAGCGGGGCGGTCTCGAAGTCGAGCAGGTAGCCGTAGGCCGACAGCTGACCGAGTGGCGTCTTCGTATCCAGCTGGATTACATGGGAGTCGCTGTCCCATTCGCCCTGCGGGCTGTCGTCGCCGAGGATGCGCTGGACGCGGTCGATGTAGATCCAGGCCAGTGTCGTGGTCGGGGTGACCTTGAAAGCCACCCGAGCCGCGTCGAAAGTCTGTTCGTTCTGGCGGAAACCGACGTTGCCGACGAACCGCGCGTTGCCCATCACGATGCGCTGGCGGCCGACCACGACGTCCGCCTTTGGGCCGGACCAGGATATCTGGGCGCGATTGATCTCGGTCGCTTCCGGATCAAGCACCGTCGGATAGGCGGTCTGGCCATTGGTCGTGCTGTTGTACTGGTCCGAGAGGGCCGTGACGTTCTCGACCTCCAGCAGGGCCTTGAAGCCCTCGTAGGCTGGCGTTTCGTAGCCAAGGCGGGTTCGCAGGGTCAGCGCCTCGGCGGGATCGCCAAAGCCGGTCTGGTCGACAAATTCGTAGCGCAGTCGCGCATCGACGATGAAGTCGCCCCGCCCTTCCGCGGCATGGGCGAGGCCCGGTGCAGCGAAGGCGGCCAGGGCCAGGGGGAGCAGGCGAGCAGTCAGGTGACGGCGCATGGCGGTCAACGCCTCCGGATGAGGGTAAAGGTGGCTTTCGGCGGCGTCAGCCGCGAAGAGAGGATGGCTCGCAGCGCCGCAAGCGCCGGGTCCTCGGCGCCCTGGGCGGCCGAGATGACCCTGGTCCAGGCTTCGTCGTCGCCACCCTTGACGAAGTCGGCGACCGTGAGCCGGACCCAGTCGGCGGCCTCGCCGCCAGCGGCGCCAGCCGCGACCTGTACGCGGTCGAGAAGTCCCTGATCGGTCGCCGCCAGCCACGTCAGCAGTCGGGGGGCCGCGGCCTCGTCGGCGATCAGGTCGCCGAGGGTCGCGCCCGACGACAGATTGCCATCAGCCGCAATGATCAGGGCTACGCCCCGGGATCGTGCATCCGCCGCGAGGTCCGAAACATACTGGACCGCCGCCGCGACCCATGCCCGGCTTTCGAGGTGCATCCGGATACGGTCGCAAACCTGTTCGAACGGCAGTCTCCGCCCGTCGATGCGCCGATCCAGGCGCAGGATGTGCCACCCGAAGCGCGACCGGACCGGCTCATCTGAAATCTGACCGGCAAGCAGCGCGCTGAAGGCCCGTTCCACCTCAGGCGCCAGATCGCCCGGCCCGAGCTGACCTAACGATCCGCCAACACCGCCGGAAGGACAGGCCGAGTGCGCCGCGGCGAGGGCGGCGAACCGACCGGGCTCCTCGGCCAGCAGCCCGAGAATGGACTGTGCTGACAGGCGCGCGCTCTCAAGCGCCGTTCCGCCCTCGCCCTCTACGGCGAAGAGGATGTGCGAGGCTTCGTACAGGACCGGCGTATGGAAGCGGTCCGGCGAAGCGTCATAGACGCGGCGGCATTCGGCATCGGAGGGAGTCGACGGATCGACTTCTTCGGCGAGGACCGCCCGGACAAGAGCCTCTTCCGGCGTTTCCTCGCGTCCGCGCTCATCGCTTTCGGGGTCAGCGACGAGGCCCAGTTCCGCAGCGCGATCGAGCAGCAGCGCCCGCACGGCCAGTGCATGTGCGGCGGCGGCGCGGGACTCCCCTGCCGTGGCGGCTGGATGGTTCTGCGCTTCCTGCGCGATCAGGCTCTCGGGGATCTGCACCCCGTTCGTGACGACGGACCGGAGGGCGCTCATCGGCCTTCTCCCGGGCGGCCAGCCGGAGGACTTGACGCCGTCGCAGGGATGCGCCGAACCGGCAGCCCCCGTCGCGTGCGCACCAGCTGCCAGCCGCGTCGGTTCAGGTACCAGACCGGGGCCGAGAGCATGTGGACCAGACGGGTGAACGGAAACACCAGCAGAATGGTCAGACCCAGAACGATGTGGATCTTGAACACCCAATGGACGTCGGTCAGCAGGTCGGCGGCGCCTGGCCGCAGGGTGAAGACGCCCTGGGCCCAGCCCATGAACTTGACCATCTCATGCCCGTCCATGTGCTTGAGCGACTGCGGGATGGTCGACAGGCCGAGCAGCAGCTGGACCATCAGCATGATCAGGATGGCGCTGTCACCGAAACTGGAGTTAGCCCGGATGCGCGGGTCGAACAGCCGGCGGTGCAGCAGCATGGCGCCGCCGGCAAGGCAGAGGGCCCCTGCCCCGCCGCCGGCGACGATGGCCAGCAGCTGCTTGGCCGAGTGCGGCACATGCAGGGCGTCGAACACCGCGATCGGAGTCAGCAGGCCGACAAAGTGACCGGCGAAGATCGCCAGGACCCCGACGTGAAACAACACCGAGCCCATGACGAGTTGGCGCCGCCGCAGCAGCTGCGAGGAGCCGGTGCGCCATGTGTACTGCTCCCGGTCGAAGCGCAGCACCGAGCCGAGGACCAACACCGACAGGGCGACGTAGGGATAGATGCCGAACAGAATGTGATTGAGGGTCATGACTCGCTCCTCAGGCCGCGCCGGCGCGGCGACGGACCGGCGCAGGGGCGTCGTTCATCGTCCGAACGAGATCTTCGGCCTTCGGGCAGCCGACATCGGCGGGACCAAAGGTCACGGCGGTCTCGGCCCACAGCCGGTCGAGGGTTTCAAAGTCGCCGGGATCGTCGTCCGGCTCCTGCATCAACGAGGCAAGGGCTGCGGCGTCGGCTTCAGTGCCGGCCAGGGCGGTCAACGCCCCAAAGATGGCCCGGTAGGGGCTCTGACGCTTGTGCAGCCGCTCGCCCATAGCCGCCAGAACGTGCGCCGCCTCGCCCAGCAGCGAGGACGCCTCGCCGTCGGGCAGCAACGACAGGAACTCAAGGAACACCGGCAGATTGTCTGGCAGTTCGTTGGCCGACAGTTCCAGGCCCTTGCTGCGATAAAGCTCCAGCAGGCTGACCATGGCCTGGCCGCGGTCACGGCTCTCGCCGTGGACGTGTTCATAAAGGTTCAACGACAGCGAGCGGGTCCGGTCGAATTGCCAGACGTAGCGCTCTTGCAGCTCGAACAGATCGCCCGCAGCCAGATCATCGGCCAGTCGGATCAGCGACCGTCGGATCGGTGAGGGAACCATGCCCTCGCGCTCAATCGCCTCGGCCGCAGCCGGTGCGAGCGCCTGGGTGTCGGCGGTCGGATAGGCCAGCAACACGGCCAGAGCCTTGTAGGTAATGGCCATCTCAGACCTCCATGACGGGCTTGGCGCGCGAGCGCGGATCGGATCCGAACAGGCCGACCTCGGTGCGGCCGCCGGAGCAGCCATTGCCGAAGGAGAAGCCGCAGTTGCCCCGCAGTTCGTAGGCGTCCTCGGCGGTCTCGCGGTGGGTAGTGGGGATGACGAACCGGTCTTCGTAGTTGGCGATCGCCATGTACCGGTACATCTCGTCGATCTGGGCGGCGGTCAGCCCGACCCGCGTGGCCAGGGCATGGTCCGTGACACCTTCCACGGTCTTGGCGCGCATGAAGGCGCGCATGGCCATCATCCGCTCGAGCGCAAGGACCACCGGCGGCTCGTTGCCGGCGGTGAGCAGGTTGGCGAGGTATCGAACCGGAATGCGCAGGCTGGCGACGTCCGGCATCTGGCCGTCGTTCTCCAGCGCACCGGATGCGGCCGCCGACTGGATCGGCGACAGAGGCGGCACGTACCAGACCATCGGCAGGGTCCGGTATTCGGGGTGCAGCGGGAAGGCGACCTTCCAGTCGATGGCCATCTTGTAGACCGGGCTGCGGCGGGCGCCCTCGAGCCAGGCCTCCGGCACGCCGTCGGCGCGCGCCTGGGCAATGACGGCCGGGTCGTTGGGGTCGAGGAAGACATCGAGTTGGGCCTGGTACAGGTCCTTCTCGTTCGGGGTCGCGGCCGCCGCCTCGATCCGGTCGGCGTCATAGAGAAGGACGCCCAGATAGCGGATGCGCCCGACGCAGGTTTCCGAACAGACCGTCGGCTGACCCACCTCGATACGCGGGAAGCAGAAGGTGCATTTCTCCGACTTCCCGGAGTCCCAGTTGTAATAGATCTTCTTGTAGGGGCAGGCCGAGACGCACATGCGCCAACCACGGCACTTGTCCTGGTCAATCAGGACAATGCCATCCTCCTCGCGCTTGTAGATCGCACCCGAGGGACAGGCCGCCACGCAGGTCGGGTTGAGGCAATGCTCGCACAGCCTGGGCAGGTACATCATGAAGGTGTTTTCGAACTGGCCGTAGATTTCCTTCTCGATGCCTTCGAAGTTGGAGTCCTCTGATCGCTTGGCGAACTCACCGCCGAGAATTTCTTCCCAGTTGGGGCCCCATTCGATCTTCTCCATCCGCTGCCCGGTAATCTTGGAACGCGGTCGGGCGGTGGGAAAATGCTTCATCTCCGGCGCGGTCTGAAGGTGGCCATAGTCGAAGTCGAAGGGCTCGTAGTAGTCGTCGATCTCGGGCAGGTCGGGGTTGGCGAAGATCTTCGACAGAATGCGCCACTTGGCCCCCATGCGTGGTTCGATCTTGCCGTTGGCCTTGCGCCGCCAGCCGCCGTTCCACTTCTTCTGGTTCTCCCACTCCTTGGGATAGCCGATGCCCGGCTTGGTTTCGACGTTGTTGAACCAGGCGTATTCAACGCCCTGACGGTTGGTCCAGACATTCTTGCAGGTGACCGAGCAGGTGTGACAGCCGATGCACTTGTCGAGGTTCAGCACCATGCC
>JBKJII010000287.1:0-4832 GCA_046598505.1 Caulobacter sp.
TTGAAATGCAGGCCCATCATCATCATCCGGGCGACCCAGAAGAAGATGATGTCGGGACCGGTGACGAGCACGTTGTTCGGATAGAACGTCGATAGCGCGCGCGTCTTCTCCGGCCAGCCGAGCGTCGAGAACGGCCACAGCCCGGACGAGAACCAGGTGTCGAGGACGTCTTCGTCTTGCCAGATCGCCACCGTCTCGGATCCGCCGCCAATGGCGTTTTGGAGATTGAAGTGAAAGGCCTCCTCGCGCGTCTGGAATATCTTGATTTCCCGACCGTAGTACGACTTGGCCTCTGCCAGCGCCTCTCCCTCTTGCTCCGCGACAAAGGGTTGAACCGGGTCGAGAGACCACTCCCCGCCCTCGAACTTCGGGCCCATCCACGCCGGAATCCGGTGGCCCCACCAGAGCTGGCGGCTGATGCACCAGGGCTGGATGTTGCGCATCCACTCGAAGTAGGTCTTGTCCCAGTTGCGCGGCTCGAAGACCGTCGCGCCCTCCTCCACCGCCTTGATGGCCGGCTTGGCGAGCGTCTCGGCGTCGACGTACCACTGGTCGGTCAGCCAGGGCTCGATGACCACGCCCGAGCGGTCGCCGTGCGGGACCATGTGGCGGGTCTTCTCGATGCCCTTGAGCAACTCGAGCTGTTCGAACCGCGCAATGATCATCTTGCGGACGACAAAGCGGTCATGGCCGACGAACTCGGCCGGTGCGTTCTCGTTCACCTTGCCGAAGGCGTCGAGAATGTTGATCGCCTCCAGCCCGTGGCGCTTGCCAACCTCGAAGTCGTTGAAGTCATGCGCCGGGGTGATCTTCACCGCGCCCGAGCCCTTGGTCGGGTCGGCGTAGTCGTCGGCGATGATCGGGATCGAGCGGCCGACGATGGGCAGCTTCACCGTCTTGCCGACCAGATCCCTGTAGCGCTCGTCGGACGGATGCACGGCCACGGCCGTGTCGCCCAGCATGGTCTCCGGACGGGTGGTGGCGACGACGATGTAGTCGCGGGTCTCCCAGTCCGTGGCCTTGCCCGCATCATCGAAGGCCGTCGGGTACTGGTAGGTGACGCCGTTCTCCAGCGGATAGGCGAAATGCCAATAATGGCCGTCGACCTCCTTCTGCTCGACCTCGAGGTCGGAGATGGCCGTCTGGAAGTGCGGGTCCCAGTTGACCAGCCGCTTGTCGCGATAGATCAGGCCGTCCCTGTAGAGCTGGACGAACACCTTGCGAACGGCGGCGGACAGGCCCTCGTCGAGGGTAAACCGCTCCCGGCCCCAGTCGCAGCTGGCGCCCAGCCGGCGCAGCTGGTTTACGATCACGCCGCCGCTCTCGGCCTTCCACTCCCAGACCTTGGCGACGAAGGCGTCGCGGCCCATGTCGCGGCGCCCCACATTGCCCGCGGCGGCCAGCTGGCGCTCGACGACCATCTGGGTGGCGATGCCCGCGTGGTCGGTCCCGGGCAGCCACAGGGCCGCCTTGCCGCGCATGCGCTGGAACCGGATCAGCACGTCCTGCAGGGTGTTGTTCAGCGCATGGCCGATGTGCAGGCTGCCGGTGACGTTGGGCGGCGGGATAACGATCGAGAACGGCTCGGCGTTCGGATCGTTGGTCGGGGCGAACGCGCCCGACTCCTCCCAGGCCTTGTAGAGGCGCGGTTCAACGGTCTGCGGATCGAAGGTCTTGTCGAGCATCGGTGCTAATGGCTTTGGGTTGGGCAAACGAAAACGACGGCTCGCTGGAAGCGGCCGCCGGTCTCTATCAGGGGTGATCGGGATCGCGAAGCGGCGAGGCGTCCGCTCCGGTTGAAGGAGCGAACCTTATCTGGAGAGCTTGTCGCGTACGATCTGTTCGACGAGGCGGGGCAGGTTCTCGTCGGCCCATGCGTTGAGTTTGGGCTCGAGGATGCTGCGGACCAGATCTTCGATCGTCGTGCCGCCGGAGATCGTCGAGGCGGCGCCCAGGGTGTAGCTCGGCGCGGGCGCCGGTTCCGGAGCAGCGGTGAACACGGGCACGGGTTCTGGCTCCGGCTCGGGCTCCCAGGCGGGTTCCGGCGCAGCCTTGACCGGCGTGTAAACGTCCAGGTCGCCGACCGTCTCGACGTCGGCGGCCTCGATGGTGTCGGTCAGCTCAAGAACGTCGTCGTCCTCGGGCTCGACCGGCGCGGGCGCAGGCGCCACGGCCATGAGGACAGGCGGCTCCTCGACGGGCGCGGGCGCAGCCTCAGCGGGCGGCGCGTCGTCCTCGGAGATGATTCGCCGGATGGAGGCGAGAATCTCCTCCATCGTCGGTTCCTGGGCGGTCTGTTCGGACATGGTTGAGCCGTACCTGCGAGAGGCGATTCCAATGGCCTAGCGTAAGCATGCGCCGTCGTTCGTGCAAACGGCGAACACGCGCTTTTGCTCAAGCTTTTTGAGGGACCTGGTTAATTCGAGGTCGCAACGGGCGCATCGGCCGCAGGCGAGGCCGGCGGCGCAGGCTTCGGAGGCGAGGCGATGTCGTCGATAAAGACCAGAACAGGCTCCCACGGCGTCCAGCCCAGCTTGTGGCTGAACTTCTTGCCGTTGGCCGTCACGTCGTACTGTTCGACGCCCGGCACGAGGTAGCGGGCCTCGAGCTTGCCCATGGCCGACAGCAGCACGGCGGCCGCGACATATTCGTCGTGACGGGCGCTGACCAGTGACAGTTCGGCGTTGCGCAGCTCCTGTTCGGCGTTGAGCACGTCGAGCGTTGTGCGCAGACCGACCTGGGCTTCCTGACGCACGCCCTCGAAGGCAATGCGAGCGGCGCGGACCTGCTCTTCGTTGGCGACCAGGTTGGCGCGGGCGCCGATCAGGCTGTTCCAGGCCTGCGAAACCGTACGCAGCACCGCGCGGCGGGTTTCCTCGATCGCCTGGCGGTCGGAATTGTTGCGCTCTTCGGCCGCCCGGACCTGGGAGCTGATCAGGCCGCCGGTGAACAGCGGCACGGTGACCGAGACGCGGCCGGTGACGCTGCGCTGATAGTCGTCGAAGGCGCCGCCGGCGCCGGTGGGCGGAATAAACGAGGTCTGGGCCGTCGAGCCGCTGAACCCGACAGAGCCGGTGGCCGTGACCGTCGGCAGGCGCGAGGAGCGGGCGACCGCGACACGCGAAGCGCTGGCGCGCTCGGCGTACTCGGCGCCGAGGATCTGGGCGTTGCTCTGCTCGGCGGAGTCGAAGGCGTCCTCGACGGCCGGCGGCAGGAAGGTCTCAAGCGACGGCTCGGCTTCCAGGTCACCCGGATTCTGGCCGACGATGGCCGCATAGGCGGCGCGGCTGATGGCCAACTGGGCCTGGGCGGAGGCCAGCGAAGCCCTGGAGGCGGCCAGACGGGCTTCGGCCTGGGCGACGTCCGTGCGCGTTATCTCGCCCACTTCGAAGCGGGCGCGAGCCTCATCGAGCTGACGCTGCAGAACGGCGACATTTTCCTGGCTGATGCGCAGGCGTTCCTGATCGCGACGCACATCGACATAGGCCGTGATCACGCCCTGGATGATATTGGCCTCGACCGTGCGCAGGGCTTCGCGGCCCGTCAGGATGTCGGCTTCCGCCGCGCCGATCTGCGAGGAGACCCGGCCGCCGGTATAGATCGGCTGGCTGACCGAGATGCCCGCGCTGCTGCCGCGGCCTGCGTCGCCGTCGTCCTGGCCATCGGAGGCGGAGGCGCTGGCGGAGGCGTCGACCTGGGGCCGCAGTCCTGTGCGCGCCTGAACGATGCTCTCGTCCAGTGCGCGCTGGTCGGCCCGCTGCCCCTGGAGGGTCGGGTTGGTCTGGTAGGCCAGCGCAATGGCGTCAGCCAGCGTCTCGGCCGAAGCCGGAGCGGCGAAACCCGCAATCAGACCGAAACTGCAAACGGCGGCGAGAAGGCCCGCACGACGACTCTTCAACATGAATTATCCCCAAGGACCCACAAGCCAGGCGAGCCTTATATGATCGCCTGTAATGTCCGTCGCCAGTGGCGACCAGTTAAGCTTTTTTCACACGCCCTTTGCGGGCTTGTTTCACAGTCCGACAATTAGAAGGCGAAACCATGAACAGGTTCGAAGCCGGCCAGGTAGGGCGGCGCCGAATCAAAGGTCGCCCGCCCCCCGACCCCGTCGTCCGCCCTGACATGGACAAACGCCTTGCCCATCGGGCCGTTGCGCTCCACCACGCCCAGCCGGCCGCCGATCGCCAGGGCTGATTTCCAGCTCTCCGGCGTTTGCGCCACGGCGCCTTCGCAGACGATCAGATCGAACAGTCCGGCCGGCGCGGCGGCCAGATCGCCGTCATCCAGCCGCGACACCGTGACACCCATCGCTTCCAGCACCGCGGCCGCATAGGGCGCGGCGATGGCCAGCGCCGATTCGCCGGCGCGCGGTTGCAGGGCCTGCAGCAGCTTCGTCGCGTCCCGCGGCCGCATCAACCAGCGGCCGGGCGCATACTCGACTTCCGAGTCGGCGTAGGCCGCGAAGGCCTTGGCCGGGGGCAACAGAGATTCCCGAGCCACAATCCGGATAGCGTCCTGAAGGGCATGGTCGGTGACGTCCGACGGACGGACCTGACTTTCGACCATGTTCAGCCGGGCGGCGGCGAAGTCGGCGCTCATGCGGGTCCTCTGGCGATCTGGAAGCGACTATCCTGGCGCGGCTTATAGGTCCGCCGGTAACGCGAACGCAATGCGAGCGTGGGAAGCCATTGTAAGGCGACGACGGCTCTGATACCCGTCCGCCCCTTCCCGACGCGACCGCCCGCGCCGGTGATGACTTCCAAGACAAGGCCTGGTGGCGGAGTGGTTACGCAGAGGACTGCAAATCCTTGCACCCCGGTTCGATTCCGGGC
>JBKJII010000316.1:0-8053 GCA_046598505.1 Caulobacter sp.
GCCTGGCGGCCATCGAAAAGCTCCTCAAGGACGTCGGCTAACCGCCGGCCCCCACCCTCTCTCATCTCTGCAAGGAACTCCCGGCATGACCCAGGTCCCGCTGCTGCGCCTCTATGCTCTCAGGGCCACCTATCTGCTGATGTCCGTCGGCCTCGGCCTGACCATCTGGCCGGGCATCCTCCACCGCGACAAGCCCTGGCCGCTGATGTACGGCGTCGTCCAGTGCGTGCTGGCGGCGGTGTCGCTGCTGGCCCTGCTGGGCCTGCGCTATCCGCTGCGCATGCTGCCGCTGCTGCTGTTCGAGTTGATCTGGAAAGGCCTGTGGCTGGGCCTGGTCGGCATCCCGGCCTGGCAGGCCGGCGGCATGAGCGCCGGCACGTCCGAGACCCTGTTCGCCTGTGCTATGGGCGTCATCTTCCCGCTGGTCATCCCCTGGCGCTATGTGTGGGAGAACTACATCGCCGCGCCGGGAGATCGGTGGCGCTAGGCGGTCGGGGCAATCGGGACAGGCACCCGCGGGTGTCTGTCCCTGACCCCTCTGCCCCTTTCATTTATGGTTAAAGCAACCTTGCCATGATGGCCTCTGGGATCCCCGGGGCCATCGCGTTGCGCAGTCTGATCGCCGCCGTCGAGCGTATCGAGCCGCTGTCCATCTCCTGTCGCGTGGCGGCGGTGAACGGGCTGCTGATCGAGGCGCGGGGCGGGCTGACCCATCTGGCCGTCGGGGCCCGGGCCGAGATCGAGCGCCGCAATGCACCGTCGCTGGCTGCTGAGGTGGTCGGCTTCCGTGAAACCCGCGCCCTGTTGATGCCGTTCGGGCCGGTCGAGGGCATCGCCCCCGGAGCCGAGATCCGCATTCAGCCGGACGGGGCCATGGTTCGGCCGCACAAGGCCTGGCTGGGCCGGATCATCGACGCGTGCGGCAATCCCATCGACGGCAAGGGTCCCCTGCCCCAGGGCGTCGCGCCCTACAGCCTGCGCGCACCGCCGCCGCCGGCTCACGCCCGCGGCCGGGTCGGCGCGCGGCTGGACCTGGGCGTGCGGTCAATGAACGTCTTCACCACCACCTGTCGCGGCCAGCGCCTCGGCATCTTCGCCGGCTCGGGCGTCGGCAAGTCGGTGTTGCTGTCGATGCTGGCCCGCCAGGCCGATTGCGACGTCGTTGTCGTCGGGCTGATCGGCGAACGGGGCCGGGAGGTGCGCGAGTTCATCGAGGAGACCCTCGGTGAGGAGGGTCTGAAGCGCGCCGTCGTGGTCGTGGCCACCTCCGACGAGCCGGCCCTCAAGCGGCGTCAGGCCGCCTACATGACCATGGCCGTGGCCGAGGCGATGCGCGACCAGGATCTGGAGGTGCTCTGCCTGATGGACTCGGTGACCCGCTTCGCGATGGCCCAGCGCGAGATCGGCCTGGCCGCCGGCGAGCCGCCGACGACCAAGGGCTACACGCCGACCGTCTTCACCGAACTGCCCAAGCTGCTGGAGCGCGCGGGACCCGGCCCGGTGCGGCCGGACGGCAGCACGGCAGGGCCGATCACCGGCCTGTTCACCGTGCTGGTCGACGGCGACGACCACAACGAGCCGATCGCCGACGCCGTCCGCGGCATTCTCGATGGCCACATTGTGATGGAAAGGGCGATCGCCGAGCGCGGACGCTTCCCGGCCATTAACGTCCTCAAGTCCATAAGTCGGACCATGCCCGGCTGTCAGTTGCCTCACGAACGCCAGATCGTCTCCAACGCGCGCCAGACCCTGGCCGCCTGGGCGAACATGGAGGAGCTGATCCGCATCGGCGCCTATCGCGCCGGGGCCGACCCGCAGATCGACCGCGCCATCGCCCTCAACCCCGATCTCGAGGCCTTCCTCGGGCAGGACAAGGACGAGGTCACCAGCCTCGACGACGCCTTCGCCGGCCTCGACCAGATCCTCGGTAGCGCCTGATGAAGGCCGTGGGCTCCCTGATCCGCATCTCGACCTTCGAGGTCGAGACCCTGCAGAAGCGGCTGGCCGAGATCGTCGATCGCCGGACCAACAGCGAACTGAGGCTGGCGATCCTCGAGGCCGAAGGCGAGTCCGAGCTGCAGAACGCCCGCGCTGACGCCGAGGCCGGCTGGTACATGGCCGGCTTTCGCGAGGGGTTGCGCCAGCGCAAGGCTGCCGTGCAAGCCACGCTGGACCTGATCATCGCCGAGGAGGCCGGCGCCCGCGACGCCCTGGCCGAGGCCTTCGAAGCGCTGAAGAAGTACGAGCACGTGGCCGAAGCCACCCGCATCGCCGACCGCAAGGAAGCCGGCAAACGCGAAACCGCCGCCCTGGATGAACTGGGGCTGCGGCGGGCGGCGCGGGCGTGAGACGGCCAGGACACGGGGACAGGTTAAACTGTCCCTCGGGACAGTTTAACCTGTCCCCGTTGCCCCTTTCCCGCCGCCTCGTCCTCGCCTCAGGCTTGGCGCTCGCGGCCTGCGGGCGTGAGCCGGCGCAGGCCCAGCCGGTCCCGGATACGCCGCTGAAGTCGCTGGCGCCCTTCCGGGTCGGTTGCTGCGTGCAGGCGAGCCAGACCACCGATCCGGCCTTCACCGACCTGCTCACCCGGCACTTCTCCCAGATCACGCCGGAGTGGGAGATGAAGATGGAATACATCGTCCAGCCGGACGGGAGCTTCCGCTTCGACCGGCCGGACGCCATCGCCGCCTTCGCTCGCAGCCGGGGGCTGCGGCTCTTCGGCCATACCCTGGTCTGGTACGCCAACGAGCCCGAGGGTTTCGTGAAGCTGGACGAGCGCCGTCAGAGCTTCGAGGGCGCGTACAGCAACTACGTCACCGCCGTGGTCAGCCGCTACCGCGGGCTGGCGGTCGGCTGGGACGTGGTCAACGAGCCGATCCGCGACGACGGGACCGGGCCGCGCGACAGCCTGTGGAGCCGCAAGCTCGGCCAGATCGGGCACTTCAAGGTGGCCTTCGACGCGGCCAGAGCGGCGGACCCGGACGCCATCCTGTTCACCAATGACTATCACCTGGAAAGCAAGCCGCAGAAGCTGGCCAGCTATATGCGGCTGATCGAGCAGCTGCTGCAGGCCGGGGTTCCGCTGGGCGGCATCGGCTGCCAGACCCATTGTGATTCAGGGCTTGCGCCGGGCGCCATCGGCCGCACGCTGAAGACCCTGGCCGGCTTCGGACTGCCCATCCATCTGTCGGAGATGGACGTCTCGGTCACGGGTGGCGGACCGTTGGCCTCGCGGGTGGACGCTGAGCAGCGACAGGCGCGGCTGTATGGCGAAGCGATGGCCGCCTATGCCGCCCTGCCCGAGCGACAGCAGTTCGCGTTCTCGGTCTGGGGCCTGCGCGACAGGGACAGCTGGATCCGCCGCGAGGTCCCCTCGGACGCGCCGCTGCTGTTCAATGACGCCGGCCAGCCCAAGCCGGCATTCGGCGCGGTGGTGGAGGCCCTCAGGCGTTGAAGGTCGGCGGGTTGACCGGGCGTTTCAGGACGTGGTCGGCGTCGCTGGCCTGACGCAGGGCGCGCAGGTCGTCGGCGATGCGGAAGATGGCCACGTAGAACTCGCAGAACGAGCGCCACAGCAGGCTCAGCGCCAGGCCGACCAGCACGCCGGCGATGGCGACCGGCAGGGCCAGCAGCTTGCCGATGATGTTGGTGTCCTGCAACGCAACGCCGACGGCCGCGCCGATAGCGCCGAAGATGCCGATGATGATCACGCCGAGGCCTGCCCAGTAGATCAGGTGGATCACCGGGCCGGTCATCAGGCGGTCGAACGTCAGCATATCCCAGAGGAAGGTGCTGTTGACGCGAGAAGCTCTCTTGGGTTTGGCCGGAGCCATGCGCAGGTTTTCCCCGGCGGCTCAGGCGCCGCCCTTACGGCCGCATCTCTAGCGAGGCGCGCGGCCGGGAGCAATGGCGACACGTCGTCCGACGACCGACGAATCATCACAAGACGCCGACTTGCGAGACAAAATCCGCGGTAGCGGGCCGCGTTCCGCTGGGTCAGACCCTTGCGGGCGGCGGACGCGGGCCGATACGGTCACGAAAAGCTACAGGGAGGCGCTCGCCATGAGCACGCAGGACCGGATTTCCGTGACCATCGAGGGCGGTGTCGCCGACGTGCGGCTGGTCCGCACCGACAAGATGAACGCCCTCGACGACGCCATGTTCAACGCGCTGATCGAGACCGGCGAACGTCTGAAGACCGAGGCTGGGCTGCGGGCGGTCGTCCTGTCCGGCGAGGGCCGCGCCTTCTGCGCCGGGCTGGACATGGGCAACTTCGGCAAGATGGCCTCGGGCGAACCGCGCGGTGAAGGCCGCCTCGTCCAGAGTGAGCGCACGCCGGGCGGTAGCAACACTGCCCAGCATGCGGTGATGGTCTGGCGCGAGATTCCGGTTCCCGTGATCGCCGCTGTCCACGGCGTGGCCTTCGGCGGCGGGTTCCAGCTGACCCTCGGCGCGGACATCCGCTACGTGACCGCCGACACCCGCATGTCGATCATGGAAATCCGGTGGGGCCTGGTGCCCGACATGGCCGGCGTGGTGCTGATGCGCCATCTGGCCCGCGACGACGTCATTCGCGAGCTGACCTACAGCGGCCGGCAGTTCAACGGCGAGGAGGCCGTGCAGTACGGCTTCGCCACCCGCGTCTGCGCCGACCCGCGCGCCGACGCCCTGGCGCTGGCGCATGACATCGCCAGCAAGAACCCGCACGCCATCCGTGGCGACAAGCGCCTGTTCGACCTCGCCGCTTCCGGCGCCGACCAGCACACGGTGCTGAAGGCCGAATCCGTAGAACAGACCGCCCTGATCGGCTCGCCGAACCAGATCGAGGCGGTCATGTCGCAGATGCAGAAGCGCGCGGCGGTATTCGCGGAGGCGTGACCGTTCGGGACAGACACCTTCGGGTGTCTGTCCCTGTCAGGCTACTTCAGCAGCTTGCCGATCGCGCCGCCGACCACGCCGCCGACGACCGACGAAAGCGTGCCGATCACCAGGATGATCGGCACGACGTCGCCTAGCAGGCACGATACGGCGATGCCGATCAGCGCGCAGACGCCGCCGGCGATGGCCCCGCCCAGCGTGCTGTCGCTCCAGCTGCCCTTGACGGCGCGGGCGTAGAGCAGGCCGGCGATCAGCGAGAGCAGAATGCCGATCGGCGCGAACAGCGCCGCGACGGCCGGAACGAAGTGGCCAACGATGACCATCGCCAGCTGCAGGACCGTGC
This sequence comes from Caulobacter sp., assembly GCA_046598505.1. GTDB lineage: Bacteria > Pseudomonadota > Alphaproteobacteria > Caulobacterales > Caulobacteraceae > Caulobacter. The sequence continues at coordinate 5,222 of JBKJII010000316.1, forward strand.
CAATGACGGTCGCGTTGATCAATGCCTTGCGGTTCATATGGTTTGCTCCCCAGGAAAGGGCAGCATGGCCCAGATATCGGCGGTTGGGGAGTCGGCGCTGAAGCGGCAGCCCTAAACCTGCCCGACCGTCTTCAGCTTGGCCCGTGGATGGACCTCGTTCTGGCTCATCACCACGGTCTGGCCGCGGAAGCGTTCGATGATCGAGCGGACGAAGGGGCGGATCTGCGGGCTGGTCAGCAGGATCGGGGAGTCGCCGGCCAGGGCCGCGCGCTCGAAGGCTTCGCGGACGCCGCGAATGAACTCCTGGAGCTTGCTGGGGGCCATGGCCAGCTGCTTGTCCTCGCCCTGCCCGACCAGCGCCTCGCTGAAGGCGACCTCCCAGTCCGGCGACAGGGTGACGATCGGCAGGGCGCCGTCGTCGCCGCGATTGGCCCAGCAGAGCTGGCGGCCGAGACGGGTGCGGACGGCTTCGACCAGCTGGGTGATCGAGGCGGTGTGCGGCGCGGCTTCGGCGACGCCCTCGAGGATGGTCGGCAGATCGCGGATCGAGACGCGCTCGCGCAGCAGCGCCTGCAGCACGCGCTGCAGGCTGGTGCCGGTGACGATGGCCGGGACCACGTCGTCGGCCAGCTTCTTCTGCTCCGGTCCCAGGTCCTTCAGCAGCTTCTGCACCTCGGCGTAGGACAGCAGGTCGGACATGTTGTCCTTGAGGATCTCGGTCAGGTGGGTGGTCAACACCGTGGCCGGGTCGACGATGGTGTAGCCGCGGAAGGTCGCCTCTTCCTTGAGGTTGTCGTCGATCCAGGTGGCCGGCAGACCGAAGGCCGGCTCGCGCACATGGTCGCCGGGCAGCTCGACCTGGCCGCCGCGCGGATCCATGGCCATCAGCGAGCCGATGCGCACCTCGCCCGCGCCGCACTCCATCTCCTTGATGCGGATAGCGTAGCCCTGGGTCGGCAGGCGCATGTTGTCGAGGATCCGCACCGGCGGCATGACGAAGCCGAAGTCGGCGGCCAGGGTCTTGCGCAGGGCGCGGATCTGGTCGGTCAGCTTGCGCCCGTCCAGGTCGTTGATCAGGGCCAGCAGGCCGTAGCCCAGCTCGATCTTGACGTCGTCGATGGCCAGGGAATTGGAGATCGGCTCCTCTTCCTGTTCCGCTGGCGCGGCCTGCTCGATGACGATCTCGGGCTCGTTGGCCTTGAGCGTCCGTCGCCAGGCCAGCACGCCGGCGGCGAGGGCCAGGATCAGGAACGGGATCTTCGGCATGGCCGGGATCAGGGCGATGATGCCGGCTGAAGCCGAGACCATACCCAGGCTGATCGGGTTCATCGCCAGCTGGGTCACCAGGGCGGCGTTGGCCGAGCCCTCGACGCCGGCCTTGGAGACCAGGAAGCCGGCGGCAATCGAAATGACCAGGGCCGGCACCTGGCTGACAAGGCCGTCGCCGATGGTCATCAGGGTATAGGTCGTGGCCGCCTGACCGGCCGGAATGTGGTGCTGCAGCACGCCGATCAGGAAACCGCCGACGATGTTGATGGCGACGATGATCAGGCCGGCGACCGCGTCGCCGCGGACGAACTTGCTGGCGCCGTCCATGGCCCCGAAGAAGGTCGATTCCTGTTCCAGGTCCTTGCGGCGCTTCTTGGCCTCGTCCTGGTCGATGAGGCCGGAGGACAGATCGGCGTCGATGGCCATCTGCTTGCCGGGCATGGAGTCGAGGGTGAACCGCGCGGCCACTTCGGCGATGCGGCCCGAGCCCTTCGTCACAACGACGAAGTTCACGATCACCAGGATGGCGAAGACAATGACGCCGATGATGTAGTTGCCGCCCATCATCAGCTCGCCGAAGGCCTTGATGATCTGGCCGGCGCCGTGGGCGCCCTCGTGTCCGTGACTGAGGATCAGGCGCGTCGAGGCGAGGTTCAGGCCGAGGCGGAACAGGGTCGTGACCAGCAGCACCGTCGGGAAGGCGGTGAACTCGAGCGGCTTCTTGATCAGCAGGGCCGTCATCAGGATCAGCACGGCGCTGGTGATCGACAGCGACAGCAGGATGTCGAGCATCCACGCCGGGATCGGCAGGATGAGCAGGATGATGATGCCGATGACGCCGACCGCCAGGCCGACTTCGCCACGCACCAGCCAGCCCCAGACGCGTCCCGCCGAGGGTCTTTGACCGGTGATTGAGGCGAGACCGATGTCAGCCATACGAGGTCGGACCTGGGGCTAGCGCCCTAGGCCGCATGCGCTCCCATCCCGGCCTGCGGCGCCGGCACGCTCACGCCCGCCTCGGAATACTCCTTCAGCTTGTTGCGCAGGGTGCGGATGGAAATGCCGAGGATGTTGGCGGCGTGGGTGCGGTTGCCGAGGCAATGGCCGAGGGTGTCCAGGATCAGCTGTTGCTCGACCTGGGCCACCGTCTGGCCGACGAAGGCGCGGCTGACGGCGTCGGCGGTCATCGAGGCCGTGCGGGCGACCGCTGCGTCCGGTCCCGGCGTCATGGGCTGGCCGTCGGGCAGGCGGACGGCGAACTCCTCGATTTCGGCGCCGGTCGACAGCAGCACCGCGCGGTGCATGGCGTTTTCCAGCTCCCGCACATTGCCGGGCCAGCGGTGGCCGACCAGACGGCGACGCGCCTCGGCTGACAACGGCCGCTCCGGCATGCCGTTGGCGGCCGCGTACTTCTTCACGAAGTGGTCCGACAGCGCGACGATGTCGCCCGGGCGTTCGCGCAGCGGCGGCAGGCGCAGGTTCACGACGTTGAGGCGGTAGAGCAGGTCCTCGCGGAAGGTGTGGTCCTTCACGGCCTGAACCAGGTCGCGGTTGGAGGTGGCC
>JBKJII010000481.1:0-1650 GCA_046598505.1 Caulobacter sp.
GATCATCGGCGCACAATGGCGAACACCGGCGGAGCCGATGTCCTCTATGTAGCTGTTTTTCTAGGGATTTTCCACCCGTCAGCGACCATCGCCGGGCAGGACATTGGCGGCCCCAGCAGGACTCGAACCTGCAACCCCCTGCTTAGAAGGCAGGTGCTCTATCCGGTTGAGCTATGGGGTCTTGTTGGTTGGTTTAGCGTGGTTCGAGACGCTCGCAAGGCTCGCTCCTCACCATGACGCACATTGATATCCTGAGGGGCAGACCTTCAGGTCCGCGTCTCGAAGGACGCACCGCGCCGTCAGTGCGTCCAGGATTGTCTACGGTTGGTGGCGAAGTTGTCGGCGTAGGCCTTGAGAATCTTCTTCGGCTCTTTCGGCTCGAACAGCTGGAAGGCGATGCCGTGCTTCCGGGCGTAGGCGACGGCTTCTTCGCGGGTCTCAAAGGTCAGGCGGACCTGACCGTTCATGTCGGTGGACTGGGTCCAACCCGTCAAAGGGTCCGTGCCTCTGGCCGAGGCGGGCTCGAACTCAAGCAGCCAGTCCTTCGTCTTTGCCCTGCCCGACTGCATGGCGGTCTTGGCGGGGCGGTAGATGCGCGCGAGCATGTCGCCTCCTCGATCAGTCTCTTCCGTGGTCGGGGCGAGAGGATTCGAACCTCCGACCCTCTGGTCCCAAACCAGATGCGCTACCAGACTGCGCCACACCCCGTGATCACGGAAGCGCCCGCTCTACAAAGGTTCGGGGCCAGGGGCAAACGTATTGCGCCGAAAGACTTGCAGTTCCGCTCCGTCATGGTCGCACTATCGCGCCGTCAGGTGACGGCAGGTTCGCCGGCAACCCGAGGAAACGCAGATGACTGCACCCGCCATCGCCGCCGGCGTCGACCAGGTCGACGAAGCCTGGATGACCGCCGCGCTGCGCGCGTCCGGCGCCCTGCCGGCGGGCCGGGTCAGCGGCATCGACGTCAAACCGGTCGGCAACGGCCTGGTCGGCGACAGCTACCGCTTCACCCTGACCTACGACGGCGCGCCGGAGACGGCGCCGGCGAGCGTGGTCGGCAAGTTCGCGGCCGCCGACCCTTCGAGCCGCGGCTCAGGCGCCGCCTTCAACCTGTATGGCCGGGAAGTCGGCTTCTATCGCGACCTGGCCGCGACGGTCGGCATCGTGACGCCGAAGACCCATTTCGCGCGGATTGACCCGGCGACCAGCGACTTCACCCTGATCTTCGAGGACTTCGGCCCGGCCCGCGCCGGCGACCAGCTGACCGGCTGTTCGCTCGATGACGCGCGCACGGCGTTGCTGGAAGCCGCCGCACTGCATGCGCCCCGCTGGAACGATCCAGCGCTGGCGCAGATCGACTGGCTGGCCTCGGGCGCGGCGATGTATCCGATGATCATTGCCGCCCTGCCCGGTGTCATCGCGTCCTACCGCGAGCGCTACGACGGCATTCTCGAACCGGACTTCATGGCGGTCGTCGAGCGGCTGAACGCGGTCATGCCGCAGTTTCAGGGCGCCGACATGCCAGGACCGAAGACGCTTCAGCATGGCGACTTCAGGCTCGACAACATCCTGTTCGACATCCAGGGCGGGACGCGGCGGATGGGCACGCTGGACTGGCAGACCCTGGCTGTCGGGCCGGGCATGACCGAT
>JBKJII010000484.1:0-4669 GCA_046598505.1 Caulobacter sp.
CTGCTGGCCGGCGCGCGGCTACGTGAGGCAGGTGTCCAGGACATCCGCATGATCGAGAAGGGCGGCGACTTCGGCGGCACCTGGTACTGGAACCGATATCCCGGCGCGGCCTGCGACGTGGAGTCCTACATCTACCTGCCGCTGCTCGAGGAGCTCGGCTACGTGCCGGTCGAGAAGTACACGCGCGCACCGGAAATCCTGAAGCACTGCCGGGCCATCGGCGAGCACTTCGACCTGTACCGGGACGTCTGCTTCCAGACCGAGATCACGGCCATGGACTGGGACGAGGCGTCGGCCCGCTGGACCATCCACACCAATCGCGGCGACGCGATGAAGGCCCGCTTCGTCATCATGGCCAACGGTCCGTTGCACCGTCCCAAGCTGCCGGGCATTCCGGGCGTGGAGACCTTCAAGGGCCACAGCTTCCACACCAGCCGCTGGGATTACGACTACACAGGCGGCGACTCATTTGGAAACCTGACCGGGCTCGCCGACAAGCGCGTTGCGATCATTGGTACAGGCGCCACCGCCGTGCAGTGCGTGCCCCATCTGGGGGCTTCGGCGAAAGAGCTTTACGTCTTCCAGCGCACGCCCTCGTCAATCGACGTGCGCGACAACCGGCCGACCGATCCCGACTGGGTCGCGGCGCTGGAGCCGGGCTGGCAGCAGCGCCGGATGGACAACTTCAACAACCTGGTCTCAGGCGGGTTCGAGAAGGAGGACCTGGTCGGCGACGGTTGGACCGACATCATCCGCAACATCCTGCTGATCGGCCGGCGCACCCGCGAGGCCGGCGAAGCGCCGCTCAGCCTCCAGGAAATGATGCAACTGGCCGACTTCAAGAAGATGGAGCAGATCCGCAGCCGCGTTGATGAGGTCGTCAAGGACCCGGCCACGGCCGAGACGCTGAAGCCCTGGTACAACCAGTTCTGCAAGCGGCCCTGCTTCCACGACGATTACCTGCCGACCTTCAACCGGCCGAACGTGACGCTGGTCGACACCGGCGGTCGCGGCGTCGAGCGCATCACCGAGAATGCCATTGTCGTCGACGGCAATGCCTATGAGGTCGACTGCCTGATCTACGCCACCGGCTTCGAGGTCGGCACCAGCTACGCCCGTCGCGCCGGCTACGAAGTCACGGGCCGTGACGGCCTGACCCTGACGGAAAAGTGGAAGGACGGCATGTCGACGCTGCACGGCATGCACATGCACGGCTTCCCCAACCTGTTCATCTTCAGCAACAGCCAGTCGGGTTTCTCGGTGAATTTCCCGCACATGCTGAACGCCCAGGCGAAGCACGCGGCCTACATCATCGCCGAGGGTCTGCAGCGCCAGGCGAAGACGCTGGAAGCGACAAAGGCGGCTGAGGACGCCTGGGTCCAGACGATCATCGACTCGGCCCTGATGCGGCAGAAGTTCCAGGAAGAGTGCACGCCCGGCTACTACAACAACGAGGGCAAGCCCTCGGCGCTGGCGGCGCGCAACGGTCCCTATGGCAAGGGTTCGATCGCCTTCATTGCCCTGATGGAAGAGTGGCGGGCGGCCGGGGCGCTGGAAGGCCTGGAGGTCACGTCCGCATAGGACGCGGCCCCCAGGGGGTAAGGGCGACAAAGGCGGCCGTCATGGTTCCCATGGTGACCATGCCCAGCGCCACGACTGCGAAAAGGGCCCAGGCCGGCGCCTGGGTCTTGACCAGGATCAGACCGCCGATCCCGACCACAGCCAGGCGGCCCGTCCCCGCCAGCAGCGGCCCCATGATCCGGCCCGCGCCCTGCGACGAAAAGTAGAGCGCCAGGCTCAGCCCGAAGAAGGCGAAGCAGGGTCCGACAAACCGCAGATAGGTCGCGGCCGCGGCCCTGACCTCCGGGTCGCGGGTGAAGATCGATACCCACAGGCCGGGCGCCAGGGCGAGGAGCAGGCCGAGCACGCCGAGAATGCCGCCGGCCATGGCGCCGGCTGTCCAGGCCACGCGCCGGGCCCGCGCCACGTCGCCGGCGCCGATCGCCAGTCCGACCATCGGCAGCGAGGCGACGCCGACCGAGAAGGCGATCGGAACCAACAGGAACTCCAGCCGCGAGCCGATGCCGTAGCCAGCCAGGGTGTGAACCCCGAACCGCGCGGCGATGGCGGTCACCACCAGCACGGTCGCCACGGTCTGGATCGGTGAGAGCATCGCCGGCAGGCCGACCTTGAGGATGTCCGCGAAATGCTCGCGACGGAATGTGCCATGCAGATGCAGGCGCACGCGCGCCGTCGGGCGGCGCAGCAGCAGGAACATGACGACCGCCATGACCGTGGTCGCCGTGGCCATGCCGAGACCCACCCCGACAATGCCGAGCCTCGGAGCCGGGCCCCAGCCGAAACAGAGGGCGCCGCCGAGGATGATCTGCAGCACCGCGCCCGCCAGCATGGTCGCCGAGGGGCCGATCATGTCGCCGGACCCCCGCAGCGCCGACGCCAGCATGTTCGACAGCCACAGCGCCGCAGCGAACGTGAACACGATGTTCGAATAGATCACCGCCTGCCGCAGCACCTCGCCCTCGCCGCCCAGCAGGGTGAACACGCCATGGCCGAACAGGGACAAGACGACCGAGAAGAACAGACCCAGACCCAGGCCGAGGACCGCCCCGTGCCGGGCGATGGCTTCGGCCCGATCCTGCGCCCCCGCGCCGAGCGCGCGACTGACGGCGGAGGAGACGCCTCCGCCCATGGCCCCGGCGCTCATCATCCCCATCAGCATGATCAACGGCAGCACCAGCGCCGCCGCTGCCAGGGGCTCGGCGCCCAGCCGGCCGATGTAGGCGGTCTCGGCGATCGAGACCGACGTCGAGGCCAGCATGCCCAGCATGTTGGGCGCCGCCAGCCGGGCCAGGGTCGGGGCGACGGGCGCGATCAGCAGGGGATGGCGCTCCGGCGCGGTGGTCTCGGCAGAGTTCGTCATGGCCGCCCCGGCTTCGTTTCGATTGGCTACCCTATAGACGCCGCCCCGGGCGTCCAGCGCGAAACGGCCGGCGGGGCTTGCGACGCAAGCGCGCCATCGGCAGGGTCGAATCCATGGCTGAAACCAGGAAAATCTCGCTACTCTACCTCCCGGCTGAGGACCGCCTGGCGCTCGACATCGAAGACAGCGAGGGCGGCGGCGTGCGCCTGTGGCTGACGCAGCGATTGTGCAAGGCGCTTGTCCGGGCGCTGACGCCCATGCTGCAAAAGGTGGTCAGCCTGAAGCTGCCGCCCGAGGCCGGAGACACGGCCCAGTCCTGGGAACAGGCGGCGGCGATGGCGGATTTCGGCAAAACACCGGGTGTACGGCTCCAGGCCGGCAGCCTCTCGGGCCTGGTCACCGCCGTGCACATCAGTCCCCCGGGCGAGCAGATGACCCTGACCTTTGACTTCGGCCAGGGGGAGTCGCGCGTGGTCAGCCTGGCCGTGCCGGCCCTGCGCCAGACCCTGGCCGTCATGCATCGCCTCCACGTCGAGGCCGGCTGGCCGCTCGAGGTCTGGCCCGACTGGATCGCCGACCCGGCCGCCCACGCCGGCGGCGGCGCGGTGAACTGAAGGTTTCCGGGCGTCAGGCCGCGAGGAAGCCCTCGATTTCGCTCATGAACATCTCGAACCGGTCATGGTGCAGCCAGTGGCCGGCGTCCGGAAAGCTGACCGTCCGGGCGTCATTGAAATGGCCGGCGCGGCCGTCCTTTTCCGGGTTCGAGGCCCAGCTCTTTTCGCCATAGCAGAGCAGGGTCGGACAGGTGATCGAGGCCCACAGGGTGCTGACCTCATCCGGCGCCAGATCCAGCGGGCCCCAGATGCGCAGGTAGTTGTCGAACTTCCAGCTGTAGCTGCCGTCCTCGTTCTGACTGACGCCGTGTTCGGTCAGATGCCGGGCCTGGTCTTCGGTCAGATAGGCGTTCTCCTCGCGCATCCGGCCCAGAGCCTCGGCCACACTGGCGTAGCGGCGCGGCGCGCGGCCGGCGGCCTTGCGTTTCTCCTCGATCCAGCCGCGCCAGCGTGTCGAGATCGGCGTCTCGGCCCGCTGGGCGATCATCTTCGGCGACGGGCCGAGCCCTTCGATAGCGACCAGTTTCGAGACGTTTTCGGGGTAGAGGCCGGAGTATCGCAGCGCGATGTTGCCGCCGAGCGAATGGGCGATGATCGGCAGAGGGGCCAGGTCCAGCTGATGAATCAACTGCGCCAGGTCATAGAGATAGGCCATCATCGAATAGTCGCCGTCCGGCGACCAGGCGCTGTCGCCGTGCCCGCGCAGGTCCGGCGCGATGACCCGCCAGCGGTCGCACAGCCGCTGCGCCACCCAGTCCCAGCTGCGACAGTGGTCGCGCCCGCCGTGCAGCAGCAGGATCGCCGGGGCCTGTGGATCGCCCCATGCCGTGTAGTGCAGTCGCAGCCGCTGCGAGATGAAGCTGTGGGAGGTCGGGCCGGCCAGCCGCCCGGGCGGCGAGGAATGCGAAGTCTGGGTCATGGCCCGTTCATCGCTATCGAAGTGACCGTCGAACCGCAATGACGACGGCTCTCTGACGGTCTAGAAGGCCGGATGACCCGTCACACTGTCCACATCATCGGCGCCGGACCCGCCGGCCTGATGGCCGCCGAACGCCTGTCCGCCGCCGGCCTCGGCGTGGTCGTGCACGAGGCGATGCCGTCGCCGGCGCGCAAG
>JBKJII010000296.1:0-3927 GCA_046598505.1 Caulobacter sp.
CTTTGCCGAGGTCTATCCGGCGCTGGTCGAGACAAAGCCCGAACCGGGCGAGGTCCCCGACCGCAGCCAGGTCCGGGCCCTGTGCGAGCATTTCCTCAAGCTCGACGAAGCCGGCGATCTCGGCGCCGCCTTCGGCCCGTCAACCGCCGCCGGCGAAGAAGAGCGGGCCGTGGTTGAGGGCGAGGAAGGCTGGATCCTCGGCGTCTGACACCGTGCCCGGTTGACAGAACGCCGGTTCGCTCCACCCTCTCCCCAAAATCGCCTGGGGAGGCGCGCCATGACCACGACCACTGAACGCTACCAGTCCATCGACGCCGTGCGCGGCTTCGCGGTGCTGGGCATCCTGCTGATGAACATCGTCGGCATGGGCATGCCCACCTTCGCCTATGTCGATCCGACCTATTACGGCGACCTGCACGGGGCCAACTTCTGGGTCTGGGCGGTCAACTTCGTCGTCACCGACGGCAAGATGCGCGGCCTGTTCACGATGCTGTTCGGGGCCAGCATGCTGCTGATCACCGACCGGGCAGAAGGCCGCAAGCCGGGGCCGATGGAGACCCACTTCCGGCGGGCCTTCTGGCTGCTGCTGATCGGCTTCGTCCACGCCTACGTCCTGTTCTTCGGCGACATCCTGGTCTGCTACGCGATCGCCGGGGCGGTGGCCTTCTTCTTCCGCAAGCTGCCGCCCAGGATGCTGATCGGGGTGGGCGCGCTCATTCTCGTCGCCCTGCTGACCAAGGGCATCGTCGAGGCCGAGCACATCAAGGCGCTGCAGGCGGCTATCGCGGGTGGAACCGCGACGGCGGCCGAGGCGGCCCAATGGCAGGGCCTGCAGCTGTTCCTCAACGCGCCCAAGAGCATGGGCGCCGAGGAAATCGTCAACATGCGCGGGACCTTCCTCACGGCCCTGCAGAGCCGCTTCACCGCCGCGACCATCGTCCAGCTGGGCTACCTGCCCCTTGACGCCATTCCTGAGGCCATCGGCCAGATGCTGGTCGGCGCCGGCCTGTTCCGGCTGGGCTTCTTCACCCTCGGCTGGTCCAGCCGCGCCTACGCCACGATGATCGCCATCGGCTATCTGATCGGCGTCCCGGTGATGGTCTGGCTCTGCTGGTCGACGGTCCAGGCGGACTTCGAGCCGGTACAGCAGCACGCCTTCTTCGCCCTGACCGCCGGGCCTCGCCCCTTCATCGCCTTGGCCCACGCCAGCGTCCTGATGCTGATCATCCGCGCCGGCGTCCTGACAGGCCTGGTGGACCGGCTGGCGGCCGCCGGCCGCATGGCCTTCAGCAACTATCTGATGACCTCGATCATCACCTCGTTCGTGTTCTGCGGTTACGGATTCGGGCTCTACGGCCAACTGGAGCGGCACGAGCTCTACTATGTGGTGCTCGGCGTCTGGGCCTTCATCCTGCTGTGGAGCAAGCCCTGGCTGGCGCGCTTCCACTACGGCCCGTTCGAGTGGGTCTGGCGCTCGCTGGTGATGTGGAAGCCCCAGCCGTTCGTGAAGCGGTAGCGGGACAGACACCTCTGGTGTCTGTCCCTCATCGCGCGCCTAGGAGGCCGCCCTCAGGTCATCGCGGCTGGACTTCAGCCGCTCGGCCACGAGAAAGGCCAGTTCCAGCGCCTGTTCGCCGTTGAGGCGCGGGTCGCAGTGGGTGTGGTAACGGTCGCCAAGCTCACCCTCGAGCACCTCGCGGGCGCCGCCCGTGCATTCGGTGACGTTCTGGCCGGTCATTTCCAGGTGCACGCCGCCGGGGTGGACGCCCTCGGCCTCGGCGACATCCACAAAGCCCTTCACCTCGGCGAGGATCCGGTCGAACGGCCGGGTCTTGTAGCCGTTGTTGGCCTTCATGGTGTTGCCGTGCATCGGGTCCGTCGCCCAGACCACCGAGCGGCCGGCCTTCTTCGTCGCGGCCATCAGGCGCGGCAGGCGTTCGGCGATCTTGTCGGCGCCGAAGCGGCCGATCAGGGTCAGCCGGCCCGGCTCGTTGGCCGGGTTCAGGGTATCGATCAGGCGCAGCAGGTCGTCGGACTCCAGCGTCGGGCCGACCTTCATGCCGATGGGGTTCTTCACGCCGCGGGCGAACTCGACGTGGGCTCCGTCCAGCTGGCGGGTGCGCTCGCCGATCCACAGCATGTGGGCGCTGGTGTCGTACCAGTCGCCGGAGGTGGAATCGACACGCGTCATGGCCTCCTCGAAGCCCAGCAGCAGCGACTCGTGGCTGGTGAAGACGTCGACCTGGTGCAGGCTGGGGTGGCTCTCGGGCGTCACGCCGATGGCCGCCATGAAGGCCAGGCTCTCGCTGATCTTGTCGCTGAGTTCGCGATAGCGCGCGCCCTGCGGACTGTCGGCGACGAAGCCCAGCGTCCAGCGGTGGATGTTGTGCAGATCAGCGTAACCGCCGCCGGCGAAGGCCCGCAGCAGGTTCAGCGTCGCCGCCGACTGGTTGTAGGCCTTGATCAGCCGCTCGGGGTCCGGAACGCGTTCAGCTTCACTGAAGTCCATGCCGTTGATGTTGTCGCCGCGATAGGACGGCAGGGTCACGCCCTCGAGGGTCTCGATCGGCTCGGAGCGCGGCTTGGCGAACTGGCCGGCGATGCGGCCGACCTTCACCACCGGCTTGCCGCCAGCGAAGGTCAGCACCACCGCCATCTGCAGGATCAGACGGAAGGTGTCGCGGATATTGTCCGCATGGAATTCCTTGAAGCTCTCGGCGCAGTCGCCGCCCTGCAGCAGGAAGGCCTTGCCGGCCGCCACATCGCCCAGCAGCGACTTCAACCGGCGCGCCTCGCCGGCGAACACCAGCGGCGGCATGCGGCGCAGCTCGCCCTCGACACGCTCCACCTGGGCCGCATCCGGATAATCCGTCGGCAGATGCCTGGCAGGCTTGGCTCTCCAGGACGACGGGGTCCAGCGCTCGGTCATGGTCTCAACTCAGAAAAGGGATCGCGGCTCATATCGCACGGCGGCAGGGAAGGCAAAATAATGCGCGTCGGAGGGGTGAAGGGCGGGTGAAGGGGTATGGGTTTGCGTGGGGGCTGCGGATGAAACGAACTTGCCCGACGATTGCAGGCCACAATTCGGCACACAGCCCGCCCGCACCTTGGGCTTCGGGCTCAGGTATCCTTAGGAGATTGTCTAGCGATGGCTGGTCGTAGACTGAACGCTACCCGACGTCCGACGGCCAAGGAAGCGCAGCGAGACGCCATTCGCCTTCCCCAAACGACGTTGCCACTGCGGGTTCGAAAGCGGGCAGGGAAGCCAATCCGTCTGCCAGAGCTGCTTATTGACGGCGTCGCGGCGAACTCGGCCCGGGAGGGCGAAAACGTCAAGATCTGGAACAAGTTGGCGATCACCTCTGACGACCCTCAGTTTCATCGTATTCTCGATGGACTCCAAGGCGTCCTGATCGCAGCGAGCATGAAGGCAGGGATTGCGCCCAGCTACCTCAGCACGGCCAACCTAGCACTGCTCATCATTCACGCCGACAATTCAGCCGACCTCTGGATTAACAACCTGCCGGTTACAATGCAGGCACTCATCTTGCGAAACGTCAGCAAGGGCGAGGCACTTTTTCAAAAAGACATCGGTGACGTTCGCTCAATCGACGTTGGAGGTATCTCCCTCAGAGGAGAAGACAAGGTCGTCTGTCTGCTGCGGGAATCTTGGCGGTTCGGTCTGTTTATGGACCTGACGAAGAGTCCAAATAAGGTGGAGATGGGGGCGACGCTAGCATGGCTCTACCGGCGGATGCGCTATGCCCATCTCTATGCAGCTGTTCATGATCAAGCAGTGTTCGATCCAATGGTGGCGTCTGGCTGGTTCCCGTTCGCGGAAATTATCGGCGGCGAACTGCAATCCCTTCTCGACGCGACAAGTGCGGGCTGGCCACTTGATGAAGCGAACGCTGGTGTCATTGCTGC